>JAFZNL010000125.1 GCA_017550925.1 Lachnospiraceae bacterium
CTTTTACCCCTGTCCGGTCAGAACATCGCAAAATTGATGATCTTTTGCTGTAACCATGCGTAAAATGACACCCTGTACTGTCATTTTGCGCACAAACACAGCCAAAAATCAAGTGAAAAATTATGTTCCCAAAATCCCACGCAACGCCGCAGCGCATATTGCGCTGCGGCGCCACAGGGCTAAATAATTACTTTGTGTTACACTTTGTTACTTAATCTTCATGGTCTTCTTCTTGAAGCCGGTCTTTGCGGTAAGTTTCTTCTTGTACTGAGTCTTATACTTCTTCGGTACTTTGAAGGTCGCTTTCTTGTTAATATTCTTGAATGCGTTCTTACCAAAGGTCGGTACCTTACCCTTGAAAGTAAGCTTCTTCATCTTCGAGCAGCCGAGGAACGCATTCTTACCAATCTTCTTAACTTTCGCGCCGAAAGTGATCTTGGTCAGTGCGGTATCCTTCGAGAATGCATTGTCACCGATGGTCTCCACATTTGTAAAGGAAACAGAAGTCAGTTTCGGGTTGTTTGCAAAGGCGTTCTTCTTGATCTCCTTCACATTCTTACCGCCCGTTACCTTCTTCAGTTTTGACATTCCTGAGAATGCGTTTGCACCGATGGTAGTTACATTCTTACCGATCTTCGCGGTGGTTGCTTTTTTGTTACCCTTGAATGCATTTGCAGCAATGGATGTTACAGGAACGTTCGTTCCGTTCACGGGAACAGTGTCAGGAATTGTCACGGTCGCTGCCGTAGTACTGCTTGCCTTCACCTCTGCTCCGCCGTCTGACTTCACTTCGTAGGTAACGTTGTTCTGGGTTACGGTATCGCCCGCCTTTGCACCTGTTGCCTGAGGTGTTGTCGGGTTGGTCGGTGTTGTCGGGTTACTCGGGTTGGTCGGGTTGGTCGGGTTCGTCGGATTGCTCGGGTTTTCTTCAGTATACTTTCCTACCCATACACTTACTGTCTTCGTCTTGATCAGACTAGCAGGTACTGCATACTTTGAATTCACCTTCACATAACTACCGGAACCACTCATTGCCTCGACGATACCGCTGTCAGGATCTTCCTGTGAAGCGTAATCAGCAGATTCCTGTCCAACCATCTCCAGATCAGCCGGATAGGTTGTCATGGTGATCTCGGTCTTGCCGTCCTTCATCGGGATCAGAAGTCCGTCGCTGCTGACATAAGCTACGCTCGGATCGGAGGAACTCCATTCGGTCATCATCTGAGATTCTGCACTGAGACCTTCATCCGTCAGTGTCTTTGCCTTGGCGGCATCTACATCATAGGTGCTTTCAAGACGGGTTGTTTCTTCTACGCCGATCTTCAGGGTATCGCCTACTGCCTTCGATACAGCACCTTCGGTAAGTGCATCGGCTGCTGCGATACCAACTGACTTGATGGCATCAAATGCCTTTCCGCCGTCAGCGGATGTGCTTCTGGTGACAAGAAGAGGAAGTGTTGCATCCTTCATGCCGACTGTCAGGGTAATGCTATCCTGATAGCTTCCGTCATCATTCTTGATCATCGTTCCGTACTTGCAGCCACTGATGTCAAGCTCTGTTTCCAGAGTCTCGCTCTCACCGGCCTTAACCGTTACGTTTTCAAAGGTCTTAAGAACCTTGTCACCGTCTTTGACCACTACATCACCTGTGTAATCCAGGTTTCCGCTGTTCGCTACTGACAGAACAGCGTCTGCTGTAGTATCACTGGTTACTTTTGCATCTGCGGACTTAAAGGTGATCTTGGAATCTGTTGCCAGTTCCATGCTCCACTTCGTATCCTCGCCGGCTGCGTTCTTCATCAGCTTGCCGTCTTTGTCCACAACTTCGATCACAAATGTCGTGCCTTCCAGTTCCTCATCCAGTTCAAATCTGCCACTGATGGTCTTGGTTGCACCACCGATCAGGCGGTTCTTGTGGATCGTTTCTCCGGTTACATCAGTGGAAGCCACTGCATTTCCGGAAACTGTGCTGTCGATCGTGAAATTGGATACTCCCAGATCTTCCGGAGCCAGTTCCTGAAGCTCGCTTTCGCTTCCTTCAACAACCTGGTCATTTCTGGTTACATAGGTCTTATACTTCAGACCTTCGATGGGCTTGAAGCCATCGTTTGTTACATTGACACGGTATTCAACCAGGTCACCGCTCTGCAGGAACGCTGCTCCCTGACCTTCTTCCGTATCACTTTCGGGTTCTGCGTCTTCGCCTTCTCCTGCTACGGTAACAGCATCGGAAACCTTACTGTAGGTCAGTCCATCTTCATCAGTTTCAAGGGTTTCATCAATCTTAAACCTTTGAACTGCAAGCTTGCGATGGTCTTCATCCATTACCGGAACGCCCTTAACAGTGTTGTAAACACCTTTGGAGAAGATCGCCTGAAGCTCATTATCTGCGGTTACCCAGAAGGATACATCATCATAGTTTGCAGCAACCTTCTCTGCATCTGATGCCTGTCTGGTGATCTGGATCGGTGTGGACCAGCCACTTCCTTCCGTCATCTTCACGGTACGGATCTTCTTCCTTGCAGGATCGCCTGCATTCACAAGACCGATATCACCATTCAGATCTTCCTGGATCGCATAATTGATGTCTTCTTTCGAACCTACCGGCTGTTCTTCCGTACTGTTCTCGCTTACAGCCATGTTCTGTTTCAATGTAAAGGATTTCGGATATGTATTCCTTCCCTTTCCATCAACAAATTGATAGGTAACATACTCATTATCCTTAAATTCGTAATCTACATACTCGTCAACCATCTCTTCTCTCGGCTCACAGTAAGCACCGAAGATCTGGTTCTCGCGGATCACATCCTGCGCACCGCCGTCACCGGTTGCCGTACTCTTCTCCTCAGAAACCAGTCTGGTCCAGAGCAGATACATTACATTGCCATTGGAACGAACATCAAATTCGGTGATCGGTACAGATATCTCATTGCCATCTTCATCTTTACTTCTCTCACATGCAATGGCTGTCTCGATAATATCTTTGTAATTAGCAGTATCGATCACATATACAGTTACTTTTTCTTCACCTTTAGTTACTGTTGTTTTCTGGAGCGCAGAACCTTCATTACCGATCGCCTGTACCAGAGAGGTGATGTTGATATACTTCACATCTCCGTCGCTGATCCAGTACAGATAAGTCATGTTCTTGCAGCGTACAAACTCAGGATTGCTGTCGCTCACCTTATCACAGGTGATCTGGATCGGATGATGGAACTCCTGCGTAATGAAATTGTAGATCTGTACAAAGAGTTCTCTGTCTTCCGTCGTCGCATCATTCTGATCCTGGTCTAAGGTATAAGCATACAGGCTCAGTCCGTTGTAAGCGATGGATGCATTGTCGATGATCTTCGGATCATTGATCTCCTGACCGTCAAGCGCTCTGCTTTCACCGTCGCTCGTCAACATCTTGGCTACTGCAAGATCCAGATACCGACCTGTATTAATCTTCGGGCCGTTAGCATCAGCAACGATCTCGCCGGCAGCATCTCTGGTGGTGTAAGATACATCACTGAACTCACCAAATGTGCCGTCATCCTTCTTTACGGACTCTACGCAGCACTGCAGCGTATAACCGTTTAGGATATCACCATAGGTTGTCACATCCGCTTTGCTGTCTCCCACGTTATTCGGATCAATGTCATTGGAGGAAACAGTATTTTCAAATCCTGCATCTTCATAATCAGTTACGGTGTAGTACAGAAGCAGTTTTCCTGTCTGCTCATCATAGGAAACGAGCGGCATGGTGTCCTGGAAATCAGTACGATCTTCATACTTTGTTCTTGCTACAACAGCAGGAGCACCCATTGTTCCGGTCTTAATATTATACCATGCGCCGCTGATATCCAGCTTGGTCAGGTTCGCGATCACATCTGCGCCTGCTTCTGCCTTCTCCAGCTTGGAATCTGCGTCAGACCATACTACTAATGCTTTGTCGTCAGTTACTTTGTAAACCTGAGGAGCCTCGTCATAGGTAGCATCATTATCTACCTGCTTCGGTTCGCTCCAGGTCTTACCACCGTCATTGGATGTTACATACATAACGGTTGACGCATTCTGCTGATCCTTAACATCTGCACCCGGGTCTCCCAGGAATACTGCAAGAAGCTTATCTGCAGCATCATCCAGTGCAACTACCTGTGCATCGGGATAAGGATAAACGCCTTCTTTCAGTGTTACTTCTTCGCCTGCACTTACCTTCAGACCGGATGCATCATACGGCATCCAGGAAGATTCGTTGTTCAGATAACCTCTGGATACGGTCTCCAGATCTGCTGCATTGACTTCTTCGAACAGATAATTGTTTTCAAAGTCATTGAACATATCTTCGATACTCTGTGAACCATAACTGAAGAGGTTGATCCTCTTTGACTTATACAGGTTCCATGACTTCTTGATGAACAAGATCTTCAACTTCAGATCTGCGCTCAGTGATACATCACCACTACCGCTGGATGCTGTGTCATTACCCAGGATCGGTACCGTGAACCGGAAGTTGAAAGCTGCTGTACCGGATACGGTAACAGATGCAACCTTACCACCGCCGACACCGACACCTGCACCAACTGTTACTGTCGGAGCGAGCAGGAACTTCACGTACATATCGAAGTCATCTTTACTCAGTTTATAGCTCTTGTCAGCTCCGTTCTTGGTCAGGTTAAAGAAGTCTCCGTAAGGATCTTTGCTCTTGGATGCGCCAACCGCAAAGGCAACAACTGCTCTTCCGCTTGCACCGAGTTCAACGATGATATCGATACCGATCGGAGTCGTGTAAACGATGGAATCCTCAAACTGTGCATCACCGGCTGCTACCAGCATCAGGGAGTCAAAGAAGTTCTGGCCACCCTTGCCATCCGGATCGTTGCTGGGACCGGTCTCGATCGTCAGGATCACAGCTACGCTGAATCCGAAATCGAAACTTGCATTGTCCATGTTGTCTTTCTTTGCAGTATCCTGCGCGATTGCGTTGCCGGCATTTCCTGCCTGCTTGCCAAGGTTGATGTTATCTCCCTTGTCATCATTGGACTTATCACGCGGCTTGTCTGCAGGATCTTCTGCCTTCTCATCTGAAGAGAACTTATCCTTCAGACTGTCAACGCCGTCTTCCATGATAGCTTCAATATACTTGTCAACTACGCCACGACCTGTCATGGCATTTCCTTTGTTCTTTGCAGCATGCGCATTCTGATACTGCTGCAGTTTCTGTTTTACATCTGTGTTATAACCGAATGCAATCTGGGTTACTTCGTGTGTAACCTTATCCTTGGTGGGATCGCCTGCGTTTTCATCATAAACCACAGGCTCAGTACCCAGTTTCTTCAAGTCATAATCCAGAGGCAGATTAAACTTAGATGAAATCTTTCCAAAGAGCTTGTAGGTTCCGGAGAACGGAGTCTTAAAGCTGGAAAGAATGCTGACTGCCGTCAAAGGAGCCTTAAAGATAATACCTGTCTCAACGGAAGGATACTCATGGATCTTGGTGCCGTCATCATAAACACCCTGGATCTTCAGCGTACCACCGGCTTTCACACCGAGTTTCAGAAGATTTCCGGTCCAGGTAAATGTGTCATCTTCACCAATCGAGATTGTCTCTTTCCTTACTACGCTGTTACCCGGATTGACAAAGATCAGGTTCGCCTTATTTGCTTTTACACCAATGCTGGAGCGGAACTTAAAGGTGAATTTATGATCCGGAGGGTTGCCAAGAGTTTCTGCGGGAAGTGCAATATATGTACTGCTGCTTCCATCATAGACATCCAGCTTGTCCCCGTCTTCATATGCAGCAAAGTTGATCGGGAACTGCAGTTCAGATGTAGTAATAGTCTCCTTGGTTGTACCGGTTCCTTCAGCTCTGCCCTGATAATGAACGCCCTCATAATAAACATCTACGAGGTAATTAGCGCCCTTAATATAAGCGCCCTTCGCATAGTAATTCTGGCCTGCCGACGTCGGTGTTCCTTCCGTCAGCCTTTCTCCCATAATGGAAACATCTGCACCTAACAATTCTTTCTCTTTAAAGGTCTTTGAATCAAGAACCTGACAGTATCTTTCTTTCAGAGTGATACCGATCCGGTTATTGGTGCTGGTAGAGGTATCCTTCTTTACTGTATCGTAATACAGTTTTGTTTTTGCAAAGTACTGCGGTGCATAATTGAAGGAATTACCAAAGTAAACGCCGTGAGTTGTGGATGCCAGATTTTCATCCTGGCCAAGCTCTTTCAGCCTCTTTTCAGCAACCTCGATCTCATTCACGTCTCCGCCGTTTGCAACGGAACCATCGTTGTTGACGTCGAGAGATCTGTCTGTCCATCTTCCGATGAAGTTATTGGAAGGTGTTACCACAAAACGATAGGCTGTCAAAGGATCCAGACTCTTGAAGTACAGATTCTGTTTCAGGCTGCCTACCTGTTTCTTATTGGAATCCGTCATCAGACCATTGTCATCATAAACCATAGCAAAGAGCCCTGATGAACCAAGGAAATCGATCTCGATCTCCTCACTTGTGGTTTCATTCAGACCTTCCAGGATTACGCTGGCGGTCTTGTCGCCGGTCCACTCTTCTTCTTTCCAGCTGTCTACTGTGAAACTGAAACTGTAAGTGGTCTTTCCGCCACTTGTCTTTGTCGTCGGTGTTGCTTCATAAGTTTTCTCTGCTACTCCGCCACCACCGTAAATATTCAAATGAGCTTTTATCGGTTTTACGAAATCCTCATCCTCTTTCAATTTACCGTTCATATACTGCGGATTGAACAGATAATCAAAGGAAACTGTAATCTGAGCATCTTTGCTCTCTTCATACAATGCTTCCATAGCCTTATGAAGATTCTCCACCTGGGTCGTATTTTCGCACTTGTATGATGTGTTGCCAATCTTGATCACTTCGTTTGTGATCATATTACGGTAGGTATTCGGATCTGCCATAACCGTAACTTCCGGATTGGTATAGGCCAGCATAACCTCTGTACGTGTTGTTCCGAGGAACAGATCAGCGATCGAGCTCGGCGTATCCGGGTTAATAGCAGGAACCAATGTCAGGTTTTTGTTCTTTCCAGCCTGACCATAAGCAACATTATTCAGATTTGTGCTGTTTCCACTCTTGAAACTGAATGTAGGTTCATAAGCTGCAACGCTGCCGGATTTACCGATAATGTTCAGCAGCTTATCACCAATATGAAGTGAAACTTTACCATTGGTATCATAGTTCTTATTGATGTTGGTAAAGGTACCCTTATTCTCGTTCTCAAGGGTAAACTTCGCACTTGCATTCTTGTAGGACAAGATCGGCTTAAAGTAGATCGTACTCTTACCTTCAAGGTTCTTACCCTTCATGGTAGTAAAGAAGTTGGCGTTTAATACCAGATTATAATCATTGGTAACCTTCACCCAGTTCTTATTATCTGTAGATGCCTGGATACCGCCAAAGTTCAGTCGATCGATATTACCACCGCTGAATCCGAAGGTAAGCTTATCTGATCTGTAACCTTTGCTTGTGTTACCACCAACAGAAGATACAACAGACTTGATCACCAGATTCGGGGTAATATTCGTATCCTTCTTCTGATCAGCCAGCGAGTCTTTCTTGCCATCTTCAAACTTGTAGACCTTGTTATAGAATTTCGTATCATTATTGAATGCATAACTATACTGTTTCAGATTCAGCTTGATATCTGAAATATATGCGTTGGATTGATTTCCCCACGATGCATTCGAGAAAAATGCGATACCTTTCGACCAGTTCGATGTCGAAATATTATCTGTCTGAGTTCTGTTTTGCTGTCCTTTGAAACTGGAGCCGCTACTCATACCGGACCAGAAATCATTATAATGACCGCCTCTGCGCTCCCACCAGTACTCCTTGAAGGACCAGCGGTATTTCCACTTCCAGTTCCAATCCCAGCATTCAACCCACCAATAATTATCGCGTCCATAACCGGAGTTATTCAGTTTATAGGAAACACTGTTTACGCCATAAGTGGTCAAACCATTGGTTGCTGCTGCTGTATTGGTACCGGTATGATTTGCCCGGATCGCCCATGATCCGTCATTTACGAAACCATTCTTGGAAAAGTCGTTAGCGCCCAGCTGCCAGTAACCGGTGCCACCGGTACCGTTTGCCGTGATCTTCTCTGTTCCGTTTTGATATCCTTCTGCATTATAAGTATAGGTGCCTTCACCATTGCCTTCGATAATGATGTGGCAGGTGCCTTCGCACTCCTCGCCATCTTTGGAGATTGCAAGGTACAGATCCCTGTCGGTCTCCCTGTACTCATTTTCCAGAATGTCAACGGTCACTTCCTGACTGGTCTGTCCGGAATAGAAATCAAGTTTCTTTGCGCCGGAAACATAGTCTGCACCGGGGTTCGCAGAACCCTCTGCAGTACTTACCCAAACCGTCTCATAATAACCATTGCCGGATGTTCTGTTAAGCGTTACGGTAGCCTTATCCTGGCCGGGTGCTACTTTAACCTCAGCCTGGCTAAATTCATATGTAACCTCTTCAGGAGCTTCGTTATCCTGAATCTTTACATAAGCCGTATAGGAACCGCCCACAGGTGCTTCATCTTCCTGCAGGAGTGCCATCATTACCTGCTCTTCTGCCTCGGAAATATCATCATCCTTCGGGAAAAGATACAGGTACTTAATATATTCGCCGTCTTCAAAGGTAAGATCTGTTTCACTGCCGCCTACCAGAGTCAGGTATGCGTCAAACTCTTCTCTTACCTGGCTGGACTTACTGCTCTCATCTGCGAGCACTCTCCAGTCTTTACGATCGGATTCAACGCCTCTTGCCTCGCTGTAAGCTTCCTTCAGGCTCATCGCCGAAGTGCCGTCAAGTGCGACAGTTTCAACTGTCGATGCCTCTGCATCCGGTGCTGCCTGCGTGTAAACGGTATCGACCAGCTCAGCTGCAGATTCTTCTGCCGCCTGATCATCAGCGATTGTCTGCGCTTCTACAGCCTCGTCCACAACCTCCTCAGCCTGCATCTCGCTCAGGTCGGTCTCTTCATCATAAACAGTTTCGATCAAAGGAGTCGCGTCTGCGCCCTTTGTAATCATGTCCTTTTTATCTTTCGACAGATAAATCTCATAGTCATCGCCATAGGATGCTGTTACATCAATGGCACGGAATTTTACTTTTTGCTGACCTTGTGTCCCGCCCTGACGAATGACAGCAATTTCAAGATACTCATTGCCTTCATTCACGTCGTGCTGGGTTGCAAGGAAGTTAAACTGTCCCTTGGGGAATCTGGCTACCGTTTCATCACTATCACGGATTGCCTCCTTAAGGGCCTGCTCACTTGCTTTCTGTTCGTGGATATCGGTGCTGACCTCTGCAGCTATTGCAGCTACATTTCCACTCATCACCATCGTCGCAGACATCAGAAAAGCAAGTATCCGCTTAGACAGTTTCTTTAAATGCATAAATTCACCTTCCCTCTTTCTTAAAAACATGCTCCTTAGCAACTTCTCGGTCCTGATACAAAACGCATCAGATCCTGTTTGTTGTGCTGGTGGAAATATCCGTTGTATCAATCTTCTTGACATTTCTCAGACTTGCTCCACCTGCAACATCATCGAGTGCGTCCAGATCAAGTTCTTCCGAAGCCTGTTCTGCTGCATCACTAACTTTTTTGATGTCGTCGTTCATCTCTCCCATGACTTGTTCCTCCTTTTCTATTATGATGGTTTTGGGTTATACTTGCAGTGCGTCACATTGTCTTCCTTGACCTTTATGCGCACTTACAGACATACCGACTACAATACATGATAAATTCTACCAAAACAGGATTTTATCCGCAATATTCTTTGTGGATTTTGACTGATTTATTGAAAATTTTGTGAAGTAGTTGTGAAATATGCGTGTATTATGCACCGTTTTATACGATATCCGGTCTCTTTTTGTATATTTTGACATCTTAAGAGGCTTTTTGACTAAATTCTTCAGAATAATGATCGATTTTTGCAAAACATAGTGATTCCTGCCGCGATGTGTTGTATGATGTGGCTATATAAATACCCGGCAATCGGAGTTTAATCATATGAGAGAAAAACCGTCTGCAAAATTTAATATCCGGATCCGTCAATATACTGCAGTCCTTTTGTGCCTTGCCCTGATGCTCAGCACCTGTTTGTGCGTGCCTGTCAGCGCTGCCACCTTTTCGGGACGGCAATGGTATCTGTCGGATATCGGTCTTGATGACGTATCTGATGACCTGCGTTTCCAGGCCGCGAAACCGGTCGTGATCGCTGTCATCGACACCGGGCTCGACCCGGATCATCCCGCATTCACAGACTCCCTGTGGACCAATGCAGCAGAGCTGAACGGTTCAGAAGGTATTGACGATGATGGCAATGGCTATATTGACGACATACACGGATTTAACGTCAAGGCCGGCAATGGCAATATCACGGACACAGCCGGACACGGAACCCATGTTTCCGGCATAATCGCCATGAAACCAACCTCCCTTGACGATGAGGCGACCGGCGTTTTCCCGGCAGCAAAGATCATGACCGTCAAAGCTGCCGATACAACAAACGGCTTTTCCTCTGCCAACCTGATCAAAGCCGTCAATTATGCAATCGACAACCATGCAGACATCATCAATATGTCTGTAGGCGCTGGGCTGTGTTCTGATGAATTTCGGGAGTGCCTGCAAAACGCATCCAAAAAAGCACTGATCGTCGGCGCAGCAGGCAACAGCGGAATGCCGATAAAAGAGTCCTGGATGAAGGATGGCGAAAACATGTTTCCTGCCGTTCTTCCTGAAGTTCTTGGCATCATGGCTTCTTCCATGGCCGGCGAAAAAGCTTCCTTTTCCAATTACGACACCAGCCCCGGAACGGAATTGGACTATGAGCTGATCGCACCCGGCGAAGGCATCTACTCCACCTACATCAAAACAAAAAATACAAACTACTACAGCCAGTTATCCGGAACCTCCATGGCGACTCCCATTGCCAGTGCCGCCGCGGGGATCCTGCTCAACGAGTGGCACCGCTGTTTCCCTGATAATGAAAGGGCGTGGAAACCTGTATACTTAAAGAAATCTCTCGCAAAAGGCACTGTTTCAGCAATC
>JAFZNL010000126.1 GCA_017550925.1 Lachnospiraceae bacterium
AGCATGGAGAAATAGGAATAGGGATCCTGCAGCAGGCTCGGCCAGTCAAAACAGGACGCCGTATACATCGCGTACTCCGTAAAGCCATATAAAAAGATAAACAGATCTGCGAAGGGAAACGGCGTATTTTTGCCCTTTCTTTTATTCCTCAGATAATACAGAATGTTATTGAGGGTGATACACATGGCGATGGTTTCAAAAATACCCTGCCAGGCATTGTTGAACAGCCCGCCGTATTGCATATACAGGAAAAACTGCGCGATATTGATGGGAATCGGCACAAGGCATAAGGGATGGAAAAATTTCTCTCCCCGTCTTTTTGCCATTTCAATGGCAAGCGCTACCAGGAAGATATAACCCAGATTCCAGCCAAAATATGCCATGAGTGCACCCGGATCCGGGTCATCATGCATGACCAGGGTATAGATCGTCCAGTAATAATCGCTGAGAATGTGTGCTAAAAAGAAAAATGCTGTATACAGATATGCCCGGTTTGGCCTCTGCACATAACGAAACAGGCACAGAAGCAAACCAAACACAGCCGTAAACAGCATATAGATATTGCCAAAGGTTTCAAAATCCATACGGAATTTCCTTTATTACCAAATTGCTTACTTAATCGTTTTATATATCCTTATAATTCTATACTAAATACATGTATTATGTCAATTCAACTGCGATAATCCCCATTGATTTTCACATAATCATAGGTCAGGTCACAGCCCCATGCTGTTGCCTTCGCATCACCGTCATAAAGATGGATTTTGATGATGATCTCTTCTTCTTTCAGAACCTGCTGCGCAAAGTCTTCATCAAAAGTCACAGCAAAGCCGTCTCTGTAAGCAGGCATTGTGCCGGCTACGGAACAAAGATCGATATCAGCCTTATTCACATCCGCCTCGGCATCCGCATAACCCATGGCACACATGATCCTGCCGCAGTTTGCATCCTGGCCGAACATGGCACATTTCACCAGGGGCGAATTGATCACGCTCTTGGCAACCTTGATGCCGTTTTCCCAATCCACCGCGCCTGTCACTTCACAGGTCAGCAGTTTTCCGGCGCCTTCGCCGTCAGCAGCCAGCATCCGTGCAAAATTCACAAGCACCAGCCAAAGCGCCTTGTAGATGATCTCATAGTCGGTCTTCGGGTCATCTGTGGTTACGTCAAACCCCTGTGTCAATACAGCATCTGACGCGGTGATCTTTGCATTTCCGCCAAACCATTTGCCATCACAAGGATCATGTCGTTGGTGGAGGTATCGCCGTCAACGGAAATGCAATTATAAGTCAATTTGGTGATCTCAGAAAGAGCATTTTGCAGTGCCGCGCTTTCAATATCCGCATCCGTCGTGATGAAATTCAGGGTGGTTGCCATCTTCGGATTGATCATGCCGGATCCCTTGGCCATGCCGCCAAGGCGGCATTCTTTACCGCCCAGGGTAAAAGTCACCGCTAACTCTTTCGCCACGGTATCTGTAGTCATGATGGCGTATTCAGCCCGATGTCCGCCGTCGTATGTCAGACCCCCGGCCAATGCATCGATATGTTTCTCAAAAGGCTCGATGGAAAGGTCACAGCCGATAACACCGGTAGATGCCACAGCTACTTCCTCGGATTTGATACCAAGTGCTCCTGCTGCAAGGCCGCACATCTGCTCTGCAATCTCAACACCGTTGGCATTACAGGTATTGGCATTCTTGGAATTGGCGATCACTGCGCGCATTTTTCCGCCGGTCTTTGCCATATGATCCCGGGTCACCAGGATCGGCGCGCCCTTCACTTTATTACTGGTATAAACTGCAGCCGATTCACAGACCTTGTCACTTGCAAATAATGCGAAATCATATTTTTCTTTATCAGGATTCAGACCACAGTTCAGGCCGTTGGCACGGATGCCCTGCGCTGCGCAGATACCGCCTTCTGTCCAGGTATAGCCGGTTGCTTCGATTTTCTTTACGTCCATTGTTTTTTCCTTTCTAATTTATCATTCGTTTTTATGCTGCGTATTTTCAAACCGCTCTTTACACTGCATTTGTTTTATCATTCTTCCATCAATTTCAGTTGTGAGATATCCCCTCCTGCCAGCATGGAATAATTCGTATAATATACCACAAAGCCGGGATTGGCGCCCGCCGGTTTTTTTACGTGTTTCTTCTGGATATAATCCACTTCCACCTTGGTCTCGCCATCAGACTTGGAATAATAGGCTGCCAGGGCTGCCGCCTCTTCAAAGGCTCTGTCAGGGATCTCTTCCTCATTGTTTTTGGCCCGCAATATCACGTGGGAACCCGGACGTTTCTTGGCATGGAACCACCAGTCATTTCCCTTGGCCAGCCCAAAGGTGATCTCCTCGTTCTGAAAGTTATTTTTCCCAACATAAAGATCATATCCGTCGCTGCTGATATAATGCAGCGGTTTGGAAACCGTCTTTCTGGCCTTCCCTTTTTCCCTGCCGTGGGCTCTGATATAACCGGCTGCCGCAAGCTCAGCGCGGATCTGCGCCAGGTCATCCTCACTCTGTGCCATTTCCAGGGACGCAAGGACAGATTCCAAATGATACTTATCCGCAGCAGTCTTTTCGGTCTCCTCTGTCAAAAACTCATAGGTTCGCTTTAACTTCTGATACCGCTCAAAATACCGGGCGGCATTTTCCATGGCCGTTTTATCCGGATCAAGGGGAATGGTCATCTCCTCGTTTGTATAATAGTTTTCTACTGTAATACTCTTAGCCCCTTCCTGTGCCTGGTAGCCGTAGGTGTGAAGCAGCTCTCCGTAAACCTTGTATTTATCCCGTTTCTCCGTATCCTTCAGTTGCTGCATCTGTAGGTCGTACTTTTTGGAACAGCGCTCTAATGCTACAGTCACGATATGCCTAAGGTCCGACGATTTCTGTCGGATTCTGGTTACCTTACTCTTGGCGCCGTAAAATGCATAGAGAAGTTCGGATACGCTCTCATATGGCTGCTGCATACTGTCCTGATACAGATTGTAGGGAAAGACGCCGAATTCCAGCGGCACACCTGTTTCCTTATCTGTGACCAGGCAGGGAGAAAACGCACCGCTTGCTATTCTTTCCAGCAACTCATACAATACATGGCAGAATGCTTTTTTCTCCTCTGCGGATGCTGCCTCAAAAGGACGGTCACCATCGATCCCGGATTCAAACAACAGCTCCTGCGCCATAATGGGTGAAACGCCTACAAAGGTCTGGTAAACAGCTTTTCCTGCCGGCATCGCTTTTGCAAACAGATCCTTTTCACAAATCTCCAGGATTTCTTCCCCGGAGTAGTCCCTCCCCTCCATCAGATCCGTCTTTTCCTGGGTCAGAACCCGGAAATACTCCCTTCCGGGAAGTACCTCACGGACCGATGATACCGCAGCGGAAACATGCTTTATGGCATCGAGAACCATACCCTTATCATCACAGAAAATGATATTGCTGTGCTTGCCCATCAACTCTATGATCAGCCGTTTCTGACACAGATCTCCCATCTCATCCAAATGCTCGATCCAAAATTCCAGGATGCGCTCAAGGCCCGGTTGGCGGATAACCCGGATCCTGCCACCGGAGATATGCTTGCGAAGCAGCATGCAAAAAGTCGGCGCTGTCAGGGGTGCATTCTTTTTTTCCTGTGTTAGCGCCGCCATGGGCAGTGTCGGATTCGCAGACAGGGACAGCAGATAGTTGCCCGAGTCGGATTTGACCTGCAATACGATCTCGTCTTTCTCCGGCTGGGTGATCTTGGAGATCCTGCCGCC
>JAFZNL010000127.1 GCA_017550925.1 Lachnospiraceae bacterium
CTTTGTATCCAGCGCATAGATGCCCAGCCTGTCGGCATCGGGATCCGTTGCCAGTACCACATCGGCGTTTACTTTTTTTGCAAGGTCCAGTGCCAAAGCAAAGGCTGCAGGATCTTCCGGGTTCGGGTAGGATACAGTGGTAAAATCAGGATCCGGTTTTTCCTGCTGAGGCACCACATAAACGTTCTCAAAGCCCAGTTCTGACAAAATGCGTTTCACGGGCACAAGACCTGTTCCGTGCAGCGGCGTATAGACAATCTTCAGCTTATTTGCCATCTGCTCTATGATCTCCGGATGGATGATCTGTTTTTTCAGCTCTGCGATAAAACCGTCATCCAGGTCTTTTCCGATAATGGTCAAAAGTCCCTGCTCCTTTGCCTGCTCCTCAGGCATGGTGCGGACCGTATGGAAATCCGTCACAGCTCTGACGCAGTCGATGATCTCCTTATCCCTGGGCGCTGTGATCTGTGCGCCATCCTCCCAGTATACTTTGTAGCCGTTATATTCCGGCGGATTATGGGAAGCAGTCACCATGATGCCAGCCGCAGCGTGCAGCGTGCGCACCGCATAGGAAAGCTCCGGCGTCGGCCGCAGGGCATCAAACAGATAGGCACGGATCCCGTTCGCCGCAAGGCAAAGGGCAGCCTCCATGGAAAACTCCGGTGAAAAGCGCCTGGAGTCAAAGGAGATGGCAACGCCCCTCTCCTGCATGCCGTTTTGGATGATATAGTTTGCCAGTCCCTGGGTGGCTTTGCGCACGGTATAGACGTTCATCCTGTTTGTGCCGGCGCCGATCACGCCGCGCAGTCCGCCGGTACCGAATTCCAGGTCCCGGTAGAACCTGTCTTCAATCTCTTTTTCATCACCGGCTATGGATGCCAGTTCCGCCTTCGTTTCCTCATCGAAGTAGGGATCTGTCCGCCAAAATCTGTAACTTTCCATGTAATCCTGTACTGCCATATTGCCTCCTTTTGATCATCCTTATAATGTTTTGAACTAGTGCTTCAATACTTCCTTTCTTTAAGTTTTCTATGCCTTTCTGGCAGCCGCCGGGTTTTGATTGTTCTTCCTGGCTTCCTTATTCCCTTCAACCATCTTGTCCGTTTTGCGGATCATGTTTTCCACAACCTCCAGCCTGGCCTTGCCGCGGTCGGTCACCGGATCAAAGAATCTGCCCTGACGCTCTTTGTAATAGATCCTTGCGTGTTTGGAAAGGTTATCGAGGTCATTCTTTTCCACCTTGATCACTTTATGATCCTCCGGATCTGCCTGGGCCTGCGTGATCACCGTATCCAGCGCAGCGGAAAGGTTCTTCATATAGTCCGATTTGTATTTCCCGCCGCTTCTGTACAGGGAATCGATCTCCTTCTTTGTTTTCTTAAAGTAGTCCAGATCCTTCTCTGTCAGGGTATAGGTTTCGCCCTGTGCTGCCGGCACCTTGGGCGCTGCTTCCTGCTGCCTGGTCTTTTCGTTGATGGCGGTGCGGACCTGTTTTGTATAGCTTTCATAAAGATCCGTCAGCTTTCCGCCTTTCATCAGCGTTGCCACGAAGGCCTCATCCTCTAAGAGTGCATTGCGCATGTTGATGGCAGCTTTGTTGACATCTTCGAGTTTGTATTGGCCGTTTGCGTCTGCCTTCAGGCCGCGCATGTTTGCTTCGTTTTGATCGGACCAGTTTGTCCCTTTTCCGAAGAACATCCGCTTGGCCCCCTGGCTGACCAGGAACGAAAGTGCTACGTAATCTGCAGCCTGGCGCATATGCTGATCCAGACTCACCTTCGGGATCTGTCTGGTATCGGAAAGGGATTTTTCACACAGCTGCCTGATCTCATCGATGCTGTAACTGTCTTTCTCCTGTCCCTGGGGTACTTTGACCAGGGATTCCTGACTGCTTGTCACAGCGTCCTTTAAGTTATTGATCATTACCTTGTAGTTCTGATATCCGCTGCCAAAATCCCTGCCTTGATTGGCCTTGAAGGTTTCCTCTATATTCGGCCCTTTTACATAATTTGCAAAGTAAGGTGCCAGGAACGGATCCTTTTCGATCTCTTCTTTACTTGCCTTCACCCGATCATTATGGGCCTGTATGCTATACTCGCCTTTTTGTTTCGCATACGCTTCATTCAGATCGTTTTTGTGTGTTTCGATGGCAATGAGAAGCGCCGCTGCCTTGCGTTTTTCTGCAGGCGTTGCATGGGGACTAAAAATGGTTTCACAGGCATTCTGCCTTTGCTCTGACTCACGGTTTTTAATCACAGGCACTTGTTCCCGAAGATAGGCTTCCCGTTTCGCGACGGCTTCGGGGATGGTCACCGTGATCCGGTTGCCGTCTTTTTTAACTTCAATCCCTTCTCCGCCTTCCATCCTGCCCGAGAGGATATCCTTGCCCAGCTTATACCGTTCCGAAACCCTTTTCTCTGCGACAACCACCGCTTCTTCTTGGATGATCTCATTTTTTTGAAGGCCGAGCGACTGCGTCAGTTCTTCATTTTTCTGCAGTTTTTCTTTTGTCTTATCTGCGTCAAGTTCGGCAATTTTCCTGCAAATAAATGTGCAGAGTTTTTTATTCTTTGCAACGGCTCCGATCTTCGGCAGACCTACCTGTGCGTTTCTGCTTGTGTATTTGAAAGCAAGGTCTTCGGAATTCTTTGCCGGCTCCATATAAGCGTCGACACGCTCGGTAGCCAGGTGATTGACAACTCTGCCGCGGATCCGCTTCCAAAATTCCGTTTTCTGCTCGCCCATCTCCCGGCAGAAGGTATCCATCGCTTCCTTATGCGTATCTTTCAGCTTTCCTTCCGCATCGTCGAGTTGCATCTTTCTGAATTTGGCAAGGAATATTTCGGGCTGACCTTCTACAGAATCGGTAAGTTCTTTCAGTTTATCATCAACCTCTTTTTTCCGCTTTGCCTCAGCCTCTTTTTGCTTCCGTTCTTCCTCCGCTTTCCTGCGGTTTTCTTCTTCCTCTTTTTTCTTTTTTTCCTGCTCCTGTTTTTGACGCTTTGCTTCTTCCTCTTTTCTCTTTTTTTCTTCTTCTGCTTCCCTTCTCCTCCTGTGCTCAGCGTCGATCTCTTCCACCACGCTCGCCATTTTTTCCTTCAAGGGCTTTTTATAGTATTCCATGCAGATCTCATCGAGCACATCTGTCTGCTCCCGCATAATGGCAAAGCAGGGGGCATCCGGATGTTTGGCAAAGGCATAGAGCAGATAGCGCATGGCCTGCGAAGCCCTGCCATCTTCATAATTGCGCTTTGGCTTAGCCGTGGCAAATGTGAAGACCTGATCCAGCAGCGTATCCTTTTTGATCGCCAGCGCTGACGGATCTTTTTTCTCCAGCCCTTTCATGAATTCTTTGTTGACCACATAAAAGATGCCGTAGAGGGTTTGTTCATGCCTGCCGTTCCAGCCATTTGGCACTGCCATGCTTTTCCCGGTCAGGAAATCCTGCATCATCACGGGATTTTTGAAAGACTTCATCAACTCCCCGGCTCTTTCGTTTTTAAATCCGCTGCCATCCGGTTTGATCAGCTGGTCCAGGCTGGACTGGATCATGGTATTGTGCCCGGGGATCTCGTCCTCATAAGTGTGTATCCAGTAATCCCTTGCTTCGCTGCCTACATGATTTCTGAGCCGCTGCATCTTCAGGTCATGCTGCATCATATGATGCATGCCCGTACCGAAATTCAGATAGGAGACTGTAGCGTTATCACCGTTTTCTTCCAATTTTGATTTGGGCGTATTTGCCAGCTGCATATCGTCCGTCGGGACCGTCAACATCTTATCTGCGATCTCATAGTAATACGGATTTTCAGTAAACAGCCGCAGCATATTACCATTCTCGAAATTTGCAAAAAAGCCCAGGTTATCACCGGCAAAGGACACAAGGGTGGGATCATATTTCTGATAGTCTCCACGTGTACCGCTAAAGGTTCTCCTGCCGCCGATGGAATTGCCGTCAATGCCGCTGATCCTGTTCAAAAGCCTGAGTGCAGCAGTCACGTCCTCCCATTTCAAGATACAATGGGTGATCTTTCCGACACCGGGGATCTCAACTCCGCCGTCCTTAAAGCCATGGATATTGGCGCCATTATCCTCCGGGATGGGAACGATCTTCTCTTTCAGTTTGTTATATTCCTCCCGGATATCCTCCGGGATCCCATCCTTGCCGGCCGCCTTGTACAGCGCCTCCATCTTGTTCATGACAAACCGCAGCTGAAAAGCAACGGAAATCCCATCATAATTCCAGGCATAGTACTTTCCGTCCGGTGCCTTGCCTTTGTTATCATAACCCTTGATTTTACCGACAGCCTCCCGGTAACGTGCCTTATGCTCTTTATCTCTCTCCTCCTGTTCCCGGCGCCTTTGCTGCTTGAAAAACTCTTCGTTGGCTCTCTTTTCTTCATCTACTGCCAGGATATTGGCGATATTTACGGACATGGCGTCAAAGTCATCCCGCACTTTTTTTGCGCCGGAGGGCTCTAAGGTCCGATGGGTCAGATCGATCTTGGTATCATCCTGCATCTTCCTGACAAAATCCCGGCCGTAGAGTTTTTTGCTGTCGGCGAGCAGTTTCTCTTCTTCCTGCGCTGTCCTGTCCTGGGCACGCCTTTTCAGGGTGGCCATATTCAGTTTTTTCGGCAGGATGACTGTCTCCGCTGTGATCACGCCGTCAACAAAGACATCCCTGTTCTCCTGGTCGGTAAAGGTGTCCTCTTTTTTGGCATAGCGCATGATGCGGATGGTATCATTTTCCTGCACACCCTTATAACGGTCGGCGCTTTCCCGGATGGGTTTGGGCGGAAGTTTCATTGTTCCGTCTTCATTGACTTCCAGATAGTCACTGGGCACGCCATGGATTTTTTTCAGATCCTTGGTCAGGTTGATATCCGTCATCCAGATCAGATGGATATATCTGTTATCGTCGATCAGGTTGCTGAACACTTCGTCAAGGCGCTTTGTCTCACCGGCACCACCCGCAGGATCATCCACAACGATGGTGTCTCCGATGATACCTGTAATGGTGACATAATGACCGCCTAAATTGAAACTGATGGGGCATTTATCCACTGTCAGTGCATATCGGATCTGTTCTTTTGCCTGTTTGACAGCTGCACGGACATAAGCTCCCTTATCACGGTTTGCGAACCTCTTGTCAAATGGTTTTAAGGGTTCAATCGTAAATACGCGCATCATGGAATCCGGTGCCATGGCAAGGGCCGCATCGGCCATTTCCGGCACTTCACCGCCAATCCTGTGATCATGGAAGTTTTTATCGATCAAACTTCCGTTTGCACTTTGAAAATCATTGCTCCTTAGTTTTTTCTGGGAATAATGGGGACGGAATCCCCTGATATCCTCCTGGGTCACATTCCCGATTCCCTGCGCGCGGACCATCATCTCCATGGAAACGGAAAAGCATCCCATGCCGGCAGTCTGGCGTTCTTTTTTCCCGGCGCCGTCTAAGGAAATGTAATCATTATCGCCAATGGGAGCACCCTCCTGATAAGGCACTCCGTTGATGTTCACGCCGAAGCGGTTTTCAAAAACCTTGTCGCCCTGGGCCCTTTTATCCATCTCCTCACGGATATCCGCGGCCTTGCGCAGCGACTCCATCCGCTGGATCAGCATACATTTTGCCTGGGGCTGCAGGGTATCCTGGTTTTGGGTAACAAAATTTTCGACCCTGTCAAGGTCGCCGTCATTTCGGATCTCAACGGGCAGCAGTGAATCGAGCTGCGCCTTGAGCTCTTCCGGACCGTTCGCATGAACATATTCCCACTTCCTGGGATTCTTCATCATCAGTTCGTGGAAGTAGTTATACTTCTGCTCATCGGTATTCATGGATTCATAGGCCTGGGTCATTTCCTCCGCGGGATAATCAAATTGCTGTCCAAGCCAGATAAAATCTTCTTTTGTCAGTTTCATGTGCAGTGGTTTTCTCGGCATCTTATCACCCTCTTAATTTATCCTGATTGAACGGTAACGTTTTCCATAAGGTCCGTCGCAAGATCCTTCATTTTTTGCATACAGACTTACTTACATAAATAATACATCCAAAAGCCCTGATCGGTTTCACGGACCGGCACGTATAATCTTTTCCATTATACAAAAAAACCGTCGGATTATCAATCAAAACGCGGTGTTTGTGCAACCTTTCCACTGATGGAAGCCCTGCTGAAAAATTGTCGAAAAAAACGCTTGACAAATGCAATTATATTGCATACAATGTAATTGCAAACAAGAAAACGTGCAATAAAGTTTTCATACAGGATCCAAAGCTGTTATCGAAAAGCCCTGAATGAGAATTTGAAGCCAACAAAATGATATAGAGGAGGATAAAAACATGGCAGTTACGACAATTACAAGCGAAAATTTCGATCAGGTAGTAGGTCAGTCCGACGTTCCCGTATTGGTTGATTTCTGGGCGTCCTGGTGCGGCCCCTGCAAGATGCTCTCTCCCATCGTGGATGCAGTATCTGAAAATGCTGAAGGTTTCAAGGTAGGCAAGGTCAATGTCGATGAGGAAGGCGATCTGGCAGCACAGTTCAACATCTCTTCCATTCCCTGCCTGATCCTGTTCAAGGACGGCAAAGAGGCAAACAGGTCCGTAGGCATGATCCCGAAGGAGAAAGTGCTCGCTTTTGCAAAGAGTTGATGAAGAAGCCTTTTGAGGCTTACGATGGAAAGGAAATGAAATATGAGTAAAGCATATGATATCGTCATCGTCGGCGCGGGAACCGCAGGTCTTTCCGCCGCCATCTACGCACAGCGCAGCGGTAAATCCGCATTGGTTTTGGAAGAGCTCTCTTACGGCGGGCAGATCATCAATACACCGGAGGTTGCCAACTACCCCGGCATCGCGCAGATTTCAGGTTTTGATTTTGCCCAGGGCCTTTACGATCAGGCCACCGGCCTGGGTGCGGTAGTGGAGTTTGAATCCGTTACAAAGATAGAAAACAATGCGGATAAAAAGATCGTCACTACCGACAGCAATACTTACGAAGCAGGCGCCGTAATCCTGGCCACGGGCGCCAAGAACCGGCCCCTGGGCATGGCACACGAAGAGGAATGGATCGGCAGCGGCATCTCCTACTGCGCGACCTGCGACGGTGCATTTTTCAAAGGAAAAGAGGTGGCTGTTGCCGGCGGCGGTAATACTGCCCTTGAGGATGCCATCTTCCTTTCCGGTTATTGCAGCAAGGTTTATCTGATCCACAGAAGAAATGAACTGCGCGGTGAAAAACATCTGCAGGAAGCACTTCGCAAAAAAGAGAATGTGGAATTTGTCCTGAATGTGGCCATGAAGGAACTGGTAGGTGAAAACGGTCTTTCGGGAGTTGTGGTCACCGATAAGGAAACCGGTGCGGATCGAACCATCAATGTATCCGGTCTTTTCATCGCCATCGGTCAGATGCCGAATAACGGAAAGTTCTCTGATCTTGTCGCAATCGATGACGCCGGCTATATCATCGCAGGCGAAGATTGCAAGACAAACGCTGAGGGGATTTTTGCTGCAGGCGACTGCCGCACTAAGGCAGTCCGACAGCTGACTACCGCTGCTGCCGACGGTGCTGTTGCCGCACTGGCAGCGTGTGCGTACCTCGAGAAAGCGTAGGATTCGATAAACCAACGCCACTCATCAGTCTATACATAACTTTTTTAGAGAGGATAATACAATGAGCAAGATTTATGATATTTCAGTCAAAAACCCGAAGGGCGAAGATGTCAGCATGAAGGATTATGCGGGCAAGGTCCTGCTGATCGTCAATACCGCTACCGGCTGTGGTTTTACGCCGCAATATGAAGGCCTGGAGCGTTTATACGAAAAGTATAAAGAGCAGGGACTTGAGATCCTGGATTTCCCCTGCAATCAGTTTGGAAATCAGGCGCCGGGAACCGACGATGAGATCCACAGTTTCTGCACCCTGAAATACAACACCTCCTTCCCCCGTTTCAAAAAGATCGATGTGAACGGTGATAACGAGGATCCGCTCTATACCTTCCTGAAGGCAGAAAAAGGCGGGGTTATGGGCAGCAAGATCAAATGGAATTTCACAAAATTTTTAGTTGACAGGGAAGGCAATGTGGTGGCAAGATTCGCTCCCACGGATACGCCGGACAAGATTGATGCCAGAGTAGCGGCACTGCTGTAAATGTGCATCTGAAAATCAGCAGATAAACCAGATCTCAATCAAAAAATAATTCGATGCATAAATAACAGGACAGATCATATGAGCAAAAAAGATTCGAAAGATACAAAAACAACAAAAGCAACTACAGATAGCAAAAAGCAGGACAAAGCTACAGCGGAAAACACCGCGCAGACCTATGACTGTCTGCGGCTGAAAAACCAGCTCTGCTTTCCCCTCTACGCCTGCTCCAAGGAGATCATCAGGCGGTACAAACCGCTCCTTGATAAACTTGACCTGACTTATACCCAGTACATCGCCATGATGGTGCTTTGGGAAAAAGAGCGGCTCCATGTGGGCGAACTTGGCGAATGCCTTTTCCTCGATTCCGGCACACTAACGCCACTTTTGAAGAAGTTAGAGCAAAAAGGATATATCACCAGATGCCGCAGTCAGGAAGACGAACGCGCCGTAGAGATCTGTATCACGGAGACAGGCAAAGCGCTACAGGACGAAGCACTCTCTGTTCCCGCAGCTATGGGATCCTGTGTGAATCTCACCGAGGAAGAAGCCACATATTTATATCAGATCCTGTACAAAATATTAGAAAGCATGTCGTAATGACATGCTTCCTTTTTTTCTCTTATTCAGCTACTACAACCGCCCTGTCTCTGCATATCCCCTGCTATTCGTCCGATCTCATTTTATCCGCCACTCCGACGGCAGGATGGAGTACCAGCTGGCATCGCAGATCCCCGTATTATTCCGGTCAGACTGTCGCAGCGTTCCATCATATTTCATGCCGCAGTGCATCATCACTTTTCCGGAATTCGGATTCTTCGGATCATGATAGGAACAGATGCTGTTTGGCTTTACCTCTTCAAAGAAAAAATCGATCAGCGCCTGGGTTGCTTCTGACATGATACCCTGGTGCCAAAATGCCCTGCCGATGCAATATCCGATCTTGATGGAATCGAGATCATCGTTCACTTCGCCATGAATGGTTCCGATAGGTTCATCGCCATTTTCTTTTATGGTGATCACCCAGTGATAATAGCTTTCCTTTTCGTAAAGGGGCAGCCAGGATGCGATCACCTGCTTTGTAATTTCCACGCTCCCATGGGTGGGCCATGTTAAAAACTTCGTAACCTCCGGATCGGAAGCCCAGTTTCGAAACATCGCCTCTGCGTCCAACTCCTTCACTCTCCTTAAGATCAACCTGTCTGTTTCCAATTGTTTTGTTCCGCAATGATTCATAAATATTACCATCCTCCCAGCAGATCCGGAAATGCATTTTTGATCCAGGTCACCTGCGATCCGCAGATTGCCACCACATCATATCTTATGGGTTTTTCCGGCGGTACATGGTGAAAGCTCCTGTAAAACTGCGCCACCTTGCAGATCTGCAGCTGTTTCTTTGCATTCACCGCTTCCTGGGGCAGTCCGTGATCTGCGCTTTTTCGATATTTGACTTCAAAAAAAACAAGGGCATCTCCATCGTAGCCGATCAGATCGATCTCCCCCTGTCTGACACGGAAATTGCGCTCTGCGATGCGTACGCCCTGCCCCGTTAAGTAAGCGTCTGCTAACTTTTCATACGCGGCGCCTGTGGTACGTTTGTTCATAATTCGTTCCTATTTCTTCTTACGGTGCTCGTCAATCTTGGCTTTAATACGATCCATCTGGTCCACAAAGACAAGGATCTCGGCAACCACTTCATAGAGTTCCGGCGGGATCATCTCACCGATCTCCAGTTTGGAAAGGGTATCCGCCAGTTTGGAATCCTTATGGATGGGGATCTTATTATCCTTGGCTTCACTGATGATGCGCTCGGCGATCACGCCCTTGCCGGAGGCAACGACTTTCGGGGCATCGGTGTCGGGATCATATGTCAGCGCCACCGCGGTCTTCGGTTTGTCCGGAGTGTATTTGCTCATTTTTATGCCCTTACATCAAAACTTTTGCTCCCGATCAGGAAGCCGTCTTTGTGGTCCTCAATGACCTCTTCCATCACATTCGTGGGTTCTTTGCTTTCTTTCATACTGACTTTACAGGTCATGTTGTAGCCCCGGTCAGCAAGGCGCTCATCCAGGATGTGGATGTTCTCGCTGATAAAATCGATCATGGCGTCATCCGCCAGATAGAAGTTCGTGGAAACCTTTGCATTTTCCATGGCTACATAAACATCCACCGGGCCTAAGTTATCCATATCCAAATGCAGGAAGGCACTGACTTTTCCGTCATTTTCCGCAAGGCTCTTTTTATTGGTATAGACATAGAGTTCGCCGTGGGCGTCCTCGCCTGCTAACTGCAGCGGCAGCTGGATATAAGCAGCCGTCTGGTTCAGCTGGTTCATGAAATCCACGTTCTGCTGCAGACCGCCTGCCTGCTGGGTCAGGGCGTTGTCGGATCCGAGCGCCTGCTGCGCAGCCCTGGCAAGGTCCCCTGTCTGTATCCTGAGCTTGGTATAAAACTCCTGCACATCTTCTTTACCCGCCACCATTTCCGGCGTCATCTTCCATTGTTTGGAAAGTTCGCCGCCCAGCAGGTCCTTCATATCTTTCCCCTGCAAAAGCGTCGCTGCCTTGGCAAGTCTTGCCACATTTTCCGGCGTTTTTTCAGCGCTGAGCAACTCGTCCAGGCCTTTTGCGATCTCCCGCAACGCTTCATTCCCGGACATTTTCCCCACCAGATCGGCAAGGGATCCGGCGGAGCCGTTTGCATTCTCACCGCCGGCTGCAACGGACTGCTGCGCCTTAGTGCTATCCGCTGCCTGCCCCGATGCATCCATGCCCTGTGCCTGTTTCAAGGCTTCGAGCAATGCCTGTTTCGGATCCGCTGCCAGATCTTTGGAAAGGGCATCCGCCGCATTCCCTGCGCCGTCGGCAGCCGCC
>JAFZNL010000128.1 GCA_017550925.1 Lachnospiraceae bacterium
GTGCTTTCCAAGGGAGGGGATACCTTCTTCCAGCATGGAAGCCTGGTGGTTGCGCCGGATGAAAAAGTCAGCGTAGCAGTTTTATCCAGCGGCGGTGACAGCGGACTGGATGAGGATGTGGCCCTGAAACTTATGGATATCGCACTTTCCGATCAGGGTATCAAGGTGGTTCATCCCGAGGAAGAAAAACCGCAACTCACAGATCAGATTCCGGAAGAATATCTTGCCTACGAAGGCGTGTATTGCAATATGGAAAAGACCATGCACATCTCCTTCCCGGAGCAAAAATACATGCTGCTTACAACCCTGACTGCCGATACGAATGTTGAAGAGCAGTACCAGATGACGAAGGACGGCAGTTTTGTGAAGATGAACGGTGATGTGGCTTCGGGGAAGGCCATCCCGATGACGCCTGTGCAGGCACTGACATTTGAGGAAAAGAACGGACAGGTTTATGTGACCGAGCCGAACATGGGCTGCGTTCTTTATAAAACACCGGATCTGCAGGTGGAGAGTAATGTGCAAAGCGCCTGGGATGCCCGTAGCGGCATTTGCTACTACTGCGTAAGCGGATCAGCGTCGGATGAATTCTATCTGATCGAAAATGTGAGTCTGTCACTGCATACCAATGAGGCGGCTAAGGGTTATGTGAATGGCTGCGTTATGCAGGATGAAAACCACGCCGGTTATGATATGCTTCTGCCGAGCACTTCTTCCAGGGACCTTTCCAATCTTCGCATGGAAAATGTAGACGGAAAAGAATATCTGTGTATGGATGAGATCGGATACCGGTATATTTCCGGAGAAAACATTCCGACTTGGTCTGCGGATACAACTAAGGTGGACCTGACCACGGGTGAAGCAAGCTGGTACAAGATCGATGGCGCAGCGGATGTGACCCTTCGCCTGGATATCCCCGAGGGGGCAGCGGTCTGCGTGTATGATCAGTATATGAATCTGAAATATTCCAGTCATATGATCGGATATGGAGACAAGGTTCCCCTTCCGGAAAAGGGAATGATCGTCTTTATCGGAGAAACGGGAGCGAGCGTAGGGATCAGCACGGTAAAATAAAGATATGGAGAAAAGGCTACAGAAATGATATACTGTCTGTAGTCTTTTTTGCACAGATAACGGAGGCAATATGGATACAAAGGTCCTGATCGTTGATGATGATATAACCATTGCGGAGAATACGGCAGAGTACTTCAATGTGTTTGAAGTGCCCACAGCCTATGTGACAAACTATGATGAGGCGATCACTTTTCTCGAAGAAAATGAAGTTTCCCTGATTCTGCTTGATATCAATCTCGGGGAAAAATCCGGCTTTGAGCTTTGCAGGAAAGTCCGGGAAGATTATGATATGCCCATCTTCTTTATCAGTGCCAGAAAAAGCGACGATAACGTGCTGATGGCGCTGTCCATCGGCGGCGATGATTATATCAGCAAGCCTTTTTCCCTGAACATTCTGCTGGCAAAAGTAAAGGCTGTGCTTGCCCGCTATGAGAAAGCCACAGAGGCGGCGAAGGCGGTATCACAGCAGGCTGCATCCGGACCGCAGCAGGAAAGCGGGCAGATCGTGGTGGCAGATGATCTGATCCTCGATACCGATGTGCATAAACTGTTTTGCAGAGAAGAGACCATTCCCCTGAAGGTGATGGAATACAAGATGCTGCTGTATCTGGCAAAAAATAAAGGCCGGGTGGTAACGAAGGACGAACTTCTCGGCAGCGTCTGGGAAGATGAGTATATCGGCGAAGGGACACTGGCCGTTCATGCCAGGCGTTTGCGGGAAAAAATCGAAAAGGACCCGAAGAACCCCAAGATCATTCAGACCGTCTGGGGCGTGGGATATATGATCGAATGAAACAAGCATTTTCCAAATTTGTGATTGCCGAAACGCTGGTCCTGGTCATGGCACTGATCATCCTTGGCGCTACGGCATTTTCTTATCGAAACCGGTCTGTGGATGTGGCCATGTTCAATGACTATGTGCAGACGGCAAAGGAGCATATTGACGATCCGAGGGCGCTTGGCGATGAGTTTCCAGGCGAAAACATTCTGCTTCTTTCAGCAGATGGACAGGTCCTGTATCAGTCGGATGAGAAAACCTTTGCGGGCATCCGGTATGTATATGACGCGGCAAGTAAAGATATGCTTTGCATGCCGGTGGCAGACGGGGACAACTTTTTAGGGACGCTGATGATACCACAGCCGGCGAAGGCTGACTATGTGCATGTGATGCGCAGGATCTTTTGGATCACGGGATTGATCATGCTGCTGATCATAGCATCTTATGTATCATTTTTGTGGTATATCAATAAAAATGTGATCCGGCCATTTCGGCGGCTGCAGGAATTTGCCACGCAGATTGCCCAGGGAAATCTCGACGAGCCCCTGCTCATTGAACAGAATAACATGTTCGGACTTTTTACCGAGAGTTTTGATATCATGCGGGAGCAGCTTCGGGATTCCAAGAACCGGGAGATCGCCCTGAAGATGAAAGAAAAAGAACTGGTGGCGTCCCTCAGTCATGATTTACAGTCTCCTGTGACCGGGATCCGTGTGATCTGTGAACTGCTGGAAGTAAAAGTGGAAGATGCCTATGTGCGGGGCAAGATTGAAAATATCCGGCGCAAGACGGATGAGATGAATGTGCTGCTGACAGACCTGTTATCTTCAGCCCTGGATGATCTAGGAGAGTTGAACGTCCATGTTGCAGAAGTGACCTCGGATGTCATCAGCCGGCTGGTGGAAGAACATGATACGAAGAAGAAGGTGGCTGCGGGAAAGGTTCCGGACTGCATCCTGCTCATCGATCCAAACCGGCTCTCCCAGGTGATCGGAAATATCATCGGCAACTCCTATAAATATGCGGATACGGAGATTGATGTAACTTACGGATTCAAGGATCATTACCTGGAAATGACCATCCGCGATCACGGGGAAGGTGCCCCGGAGGAAGAACTTCCGCTTTTGACGAATAAGTTTTACCGGGGTAAAAAACGCGCTGCCGATAAAGAGGGCAGCGGTCTTGGTCTGTATATCTCCTCAGAACTGATGAAGAAGATGAA
>JAFZNL010000129.1 GCA_017550925.1 Lachnospiraceae bacterium
ACATAAGCATTTCCTCCTATTCCATATCGTTCTTTCCTTCAGTCTCCGGTCTTATGACCTTATATCCGTAAGACTCAAGAACAGCTATCACCTCCGGCGTTATATTGACCTCGTAATCAATGTCTTCAACTCCTTCAGTACCTATGATCCTGTGAAGATCATCAACAGATACATTGATCGCCTTGGCAAGTCTCTGAAGATTGTCCCTCTCCGGTATGCCGGCATCGGTCTCCCATTTGGCGATCGCAGATTTAGAGACATGGATCTTATTCGCCAGCTCCTCCTGCGTAAGACGCATATATTTTCTTCTTTTTGCAATAAATTTCCCCAAAGTCATTTTTCGCATCACACCTATCCTCAAAATACGCTTGGTTCTGAAAAGTTGCAAATCACTTATTGGTTACGCTGCGTAAACATTTTGTAAATCACAGTTATCATAACAAAGCGCAATAAAAAATATCCCCACCAAAATGGTGGGGATCGCACATCTGATACCTCTTTTTTACTATGCTACTTTTCGTCAACGGAGAGCTTTTTTTGCTTCTGCTTTTCAAGCATATCGTCTATCGTACCAAGGTCAAAGATCCTGTTGTTTATCGCAACGATGATACAAGCGTCCCTGGGATCCTTTGCATAAAGCTCATTCATCTTGTAAAGCTTCAAAGCGCGGTTAGTCTCATTCAAGCTGAAATGTCCGGCAATACAAAACCGCAGGATCAGATCGCGGTTTTTGGTATGTCTTTCCATCCGAAGGATCTTGCTGCCGTAACTCTCCTTCACACCTGCAGTGATATAAATATCCTTCAGGCGGATATTCTTCTCTTCGACCGTATCTTTCATGTGGTAATAAAATGCTTTTTCCCCGAGCGCAAGATAGTCCCGGTTTTCTTTCAGGTATCGGTCCATCTGGCCCGGCCTTGTATTTTCCAAAATCGCGTTCAGTTCATCTGTAGGCTTTTTTTGCATAACGCTTATCTCTCCAATGCTTCCAATGCTGTCAGCAGCTTTCTTACAGTATATCTTTTATCAGCTTCCAGGCTGATACACCGCTCTATAATATCCCAAAGTGCCCCCTCTGCCTTCTTTTCCTTCGGAAGACAGCCTGTAAGCATCACATTCAGCAGCACTCCGAGAGCATAAACATCTGACTTCGGCGAGGATGCACAAAAACCGTATCCTACCTGTTCCGGTGCCGCAAACCCTTCCGTTCCGAGGTATCTGGTATCGTCTTTTTGCTCAGGCTGATACCATTTTGCCACATTCATATCAAGCAGATATACCTCGCCGTCCGGGGATATGATCACATTAGAAGGCTTCACATCCCTGTGTACGATCGGCTTAGGTCTGTTATGAAGCTCTTCAAGTATCAGACAAAGATCCTTTACTATCCTCAAGGCCGTATCTGTCCCGATAACGCCTTCATCGAGCATTTCCGCTATCGTTGTGCCCTGAATATATTCCTCGATCAAAATGAGGCTGTTATTGCTCTCGTAAAGTGCAATGATCCGCGGCATATGTAAAACCGGATGCTCCAGGAGATACTCATATACGCTTTTATCATAAGTTGCGAGGTTCTTTTTGACAAACCGCTCACCGCTTGCCTTTTCCCGGACAAGGATCACATCCTCCCTGCCTTGAAGCCGCTCTGTTTCCTCATACATGGAAAGCTCCAGCGCATCCGAATCAGACAGCCCTTTATACGGATTTTTCAGATCTGCCCTGTATTCATCATCGGAGGTGTAAAGCTCACTTTCATCGATCTTGTTGACAAAACCGCACCTTGTACACTTCCACTCACCGCAATTTTGGGAAAATCCCGGCTGGATATTAAGACACTCTTCACATTCATCGCAGATCCATACAATATCAGAATCATCAGGGTTTTCCGGATTGATCAGCATCTTGCCGCAGCCCCTGCAGATCCAGTAGGGCAGACTGCTGTCATATCCCTTTTGCATGGTAAGATTGGCTTCGCAGAACGTGCAGTACTCATACGGCTCGCTTCTATCGGATTCTTTATGATCGCACGGCCTTATTTTTTTAGAAAACAGTTCTTTCAGACTCACTATCATCCACCGCTGTTATATATGCATGCCGTGCTCCTTGTCTATCAGATGCTTTCCGGCCTGCTGCATTCAAGCTCCAAACAACGCCATTCCTCGCCTGCTATCGAATATGATTCAATGATCCCTGAATCTTTAAACCCGCATGCATAATAGCAGCGCACTGCCGGCTGGTTTTGTTCAAATACACCGATGGTCACCTTTTTTGCCTTCATGATATTGAATGCATAATCCAGTGCAAGACTTACCATCTCTTTTCCCAGTCCCTGTCCGCGTCTTGCATCGTTCAGGATCACATATCCGAACCGCACCGTATCAAGATCGTCAGGATCACGGAAACGGATATTGAGATGTCCGACGATACCATCTTCATCATATGCCGTAAAATGATACACATTCTCGGCTCCTTCAGAATAGTCATACTGATCGTTCAGATCCGAGGGCATAATCGGATAATGGTCGAATCTGTCCGCACACCAGAACCTGAAGATCCTTTCTGTTTTGATCCATCCTACGATAGCTTCAGCATCGCTTCTGCGATAAGGTCTTAATCTAAGCATAATCTATTGTCTCCTGTCTTTATATCCCCGATCTTCGGGTATCATGATCGCTGCTGATTTTTTGCTGAACGCACTTCTGCTCATTCAGCTCTTTTTACTCTGTAACCTCTGTTCCAAAGTACAAGCCGTATCAGGTAAAAACTGCCCCTGACACACAGTTCTATACACATGGCAGTCCATACACCCGTAAGGCCGTAGGTGCCTGCCAGGAAAGCTGCCAGAGGTATCCTCACCAGCCAGACGCTGACAAGATTGATGATCGTTGATAAAAAAGTCTCTCCTGCACCTCTGAACACACCGGATGCAACTATGGATGCGCCAAACAGCGGTTCCGCAAAAGCCTCGATCCGAAGGACCGCTGTGCCAAGTGCCCTGATCCTTTCATCCGGTGTCAACACTGCCATCATCTGCGGCGCAAACAGATACATCAGAGCTCCCGTCACCGCCATGAATGCCATGCCAAGCGCCACGGTCATGTTTGCAAAACGGCAAGCCAGGTCTTTTCTGCCCGC
>JAFZNL010000130.1 GCA_017550925.1 Lachnospiraceae bacterium
ATCACCGGATCGCCATGTCCTTTACGGTAGCATCTCTTATTGCCGAAGGCGAGACAAAAATAAAGGACAGGGAATGTGTGAACATCTCCTATCCTTCCTTTTACGAAGACCTTGAATCTCTTAAGGGATAAAATGATCCCTTTGCCGTTTCTCAGGCAGCGCGGTCATCCTTTTTATGAAGTTTTAATCCGGAATTCTTTCCGGATTTTTCTTTGTCTGTAAACTGACCGTATTCCGACATTTTCATGGCACTTGTCACAAGCAGATATCCTACTATAACGCCAAGTGTATTATGGAACATGTCATCCCATTCAAATAAGCCTCTTTTCGTGATCAGCTGCAACAACTCGATGCCGGTTGTGCAAAGAAACCCAAACAGGGTTGTAACCCATAATTTCCTGCAGTCAAAAGCCACCGGAAACAACACGCCCACAGGCAGGAGCATCAGGATATTCAAAACTATCTCCTGCAACATGTAGGAATTGGGGTACGCGCGCATGAACTCATAACTCCAGAACAGTTTCAGACTGTAATGGTATTCGCTGTATTCTGTACGGCAAAAAACAGTTGATGCAAAAACCCAGTAAAGCCAGGTAAATAACATCATGGCACATACAAACTGAAAGGGCTTCATTTTTCCGTCTATGGTACGAAACAAAAAGCAAAAGCCAAGCAAGCAACCAAATACGATTCCTACCGCGATTGTCGTCGGCGTCCAGGAGGGCCAGTAAATCCTCCAAAGTTCCACAAAATCCATATCTATCCCCTAAATGCTTGTCATCTATTGTTTGATCATCATGACAAACAAGAAATTATCTTATATTCTACCAGTTCAGTATTGTAATACGAAAATGCTAATCGGTCAATCATAAACGAGACTCAGTTTGATGATATTGAAACTCGTTTTTAATCAATTCAATTATCTGCCAGATGGTATCCGTTCTTCATATTCTGGCTGACCTGCAGCAGAATCTTCCCGAGGGTATCGGTGGTCTGTTCTTTTACCATCTTGCAGATCTTCTCATTGGCTTCTTCCGTTAAAAGACCTTCACAAACTTTCATTTTTTCATCATATTCCATAATCAAAGCGCGCCCTTTGGCCAAAATAGCGTTTTGATAGCGTTCAATTTGCTGGATATTATTGGCGTAGTCTGTATCAGCAAGTGCGCTGATCAGCCTGCTTGCCCAATACAGGTTTTCCGTGGAAACATCCAGCGTCACCTTGGACAGATACGCCGGCACCTTATTTACATAGGTATACAGCGGCAGCATTGCACTGAAGGTGGTCGGTCCAAAACATACCCATTCGATGCCTTTTAGCGGCTCAGGCGCGTAAGGACGGATCTGGCAGATGGAGGTGATACCGGTACGGTTGATGCCAATGCTGCGGTACATACCGCGCTTGCCTGTATTTCTGCTGATATACGGGTCAAAATCCGTGCCCTGGTAATGGGCTGAGAGCATATACTGCATATCTTCCACCGTGACCTTCCGCTCGGGTACTAGGCACCAGGGAAGATTGTCACTGTCAGGACGATAGTCTGCATCTTCACCATCCCACTTATAGGTATTCGGTGCAAGGAATTTCCCTAAAAACCATGCGCGGGGCGTGTTGTAAACATGATCCATATCGGAATGGGAACCAAAGATGTCTCTCGGATTCTTTTTTCCGTTCTGATTCAGGTCCAGGTGGTTTTCCGCAATAAAGGTCAGCATATCCTCGCTGCAAAGATGTTCTTTTTTCTCACCAAAGGCATCATCGAAGTCAAAAGCATCCATGCCGAATTGATTGGGGTGTACAACAACAACGTCATCCGGAACCTTGCGTGCCAGCCAGTGATGTCCGCCGATGGTCTCCATCCACCAGACTTCATTTTCATCATTGATGGCGATGCCGTTGGACTCATATGTGCCATATTCTTCCAGCAAAGATGCGAGGCGAAGGATACCCTCTCTAGCCGTACGGATATAGGGAAGGACTAAAAGTACGATATCTTCTTCGCCAATACCACCGGGAATGTCTTTCTCTCCCCTTTTGGTAGCCTTTTTGTATTCTACCAAAGGATCAGCCGCCAAAACCCGTGGATTGGAAGTGATGGTTTCCGTCGCTGTCATACCCACATTTGCTTTGTTAATGCCGGTTGCTGCCCAGATGCCGTTTTTCAGATCTACGCTGGGACATGATGTATAACTGATGGGATCATCCGGCAGTTCTATGGTGACATGCGAGATCTTGCTTGTATATTTACGTGGTTGGTCTTTCGGTCTGACCACCGTCATCTTCTTGACATCAAAATGCCCGTCATCGGTACGGGCGATCATAGTGGAGCCGTCATTGCTCGCATTTTTACCTACTAAAACTGTTGTACAGGACATTGTAATCCACTCCTTTATGAATTTTCAACGCGCTCATTATATCACTGTCTCAGTTTGGTAGCAAGACCAAAGAATACACTCTTTTCAATTTGTATTTCACAAAAAAACACCCCGAAAACGTTCTGAATTCAATGAAAACAGACATGTTTCGAGGTGTATAAAAGTGGAGCCGAGGGGAGTCGAACCCCTGTCCGAAAACCCATTCCCTGTCCTTCTACTATCATAGTCAGCCTTTTGACATTCCCTCTGCGCTGCGGGGGCGAACGCCCTCAGCGTTTCAGTAGCTTCATGATACGCCCATATACGCAAAGCTTAGTATATGTCGTTTCCCGCAAAGATGATGCCGCGTTTTAATGTGCGGGTGCACTAAAGGCGACAGCTGCCATTAGGCAGCGAGTGCAAAATTATCTTCTGCGTTTGTATTTAAGTTTGCGAGTTAACGCCTTCGCCTTCGGATAGCTTCTCCAGCTGCAAGATCCCCGTCGAAACCAGTACGGCCCCGGATGTATATTAATCGGATCATTCCGGTGATTTCTGAAGATGTTTCAGATGTTTTTAATCTTGAATTCTCTTTCCGTTTCCCTCCTTAAATCTTTTTTGGCAATCTCGGCACGTTTATCATAGAGCTTTTTACCCTTTGCAACGCCGATCTCTACTTTCACTTTACCATTTTTTAAGTACACCTGCAAAGGCATCAACGTATAGCCTTTTTCACTTTGCTTACCGGCAATCTTATTGATCTCTACTTTGTGAAGTAAAAGTTTGCGTTCACGCAGCGGATCTTTATTAAAAATGTTCCCCTTCTCATAAGGCGTTACATTCATGCCGTAGATAAAAGCCTCTCCGTTTACTACATGAACGTATGCCTCCTTGATGCTGCACTTTCCCATGCGAATAGATTTTACTTCTGTGCCGAAAAGGGAAATGCCGGCTTCGTACTTTTCCTCTATGAAATAATCGTGATAAGCTTTTTTATTGTTCGCGATCAGCTTTACCGCTTCTTTAGCCAACGGTCTCACACTCCTATATCTCTTGTGAAAAAAATCTAAACATAAACTTTGAAAAAAAATTGAACAATAGTTTCTATTGAAAGAAAAATCCTTCCCCGGTATTCGAGGAAGGATTCATAGGTCTGTCTCTTTAGAACCGCTTCATATTCAGGACAACTGCTAAAACCATGAAGAGGATTGCCATGATCCTTGTGATCCTTACCATAGCACCTTCCATGGAGCGGCTTTTATTCTTGCCCCAATATGTCTCGGCTGCACCGCCGATGGTTCCGAGTCCTGCAGATTTTCCTTCCTGCAATAATACGATGATCGTAAGTCCAATACAATCAATGATAAAAACGATTGTCAATATAATTCTTAAAACGCCCACTTATGTCACCTCCATTAAAACAACATTAGAAGTTTAGCATAGGAATCAGAAAAGCGCAAGTGTTTTTGCTGAAATTCGCAAGGATTTTCGGAAAAATCCTCATATTCTTTTATTATACATTGCATTATCCGATCATTTGGTCACTTTTACTTTTGCCGGAAGATTCGCCTTCTTAAATACTTTCTTATAAGCGCCCAGATATTTTCCGGGAACTTTGATCTTGCATTTACTATTGATTCCGTTGAATGCACCTTTTTTGATCGTAAGCTTTTTCAGATTCGTCACTTTAAATTTGATCAAGGTAATACCTGAGCAATTCTTGAAGGCATTTTTTTCGATCTTCCGAACGTTCTTTCCGATGGTGATGGACTTCATTTTTTTACAACCGGAAAAGGCGCCTGCTTTGATCGTATTAAGTGCGCTGCCTTTGATCGTAACTGTTGTCAGGTTCGCGCATCCGTTAAATGCATTCGATCCGATCACTATAATATTAGATCCGATGACGATCTTTTTGAGTTTTTTATTCCCCTTAAATGCTTTTGCCTTGATCTCCGTTACCTGATAGGTTTTTCCATCAGGTAATTCAACTTTTGCCGGAATTGTGATCGTGGTCTTGTTCTTATCCGATTCCGTGACCCCGGTATAAACTACCGTTTCAGCGCCGTTTTTTGTTGAACTTACTTCATAAATGCCGGAACTATCCTCATCCTCTGTCTGATCGCCTTCTTCAAACGTCCAATCTTCATCGTCATCATCATCGTCAGATTCGTCATCATCATTGTCATTGTCATCATCTTCTGTTGCTGATGGCGTTACGGGGGGTTGGGGCTGGTTCTGTTGCTGCGCTGTATCCTGGTTTTGCGGCGGATTTGTCTGTTCCACCGGATCTGTGCTGCCTGATGGATTATCATCATCCGATACGGGCGGTTCTTCTTGCTTATTTATTTTAAGTGAAATTGTCCTTTCGCCGGTAAAATTGCCAATGCCGCTGATCGTCAAACTGCCCGTCCCCACCGCACTATTGTTTTTGTAGGTTAAGCTATAATCAGTTCCCTCCACCAGCAGCATGCCATCAAAACTGATCACCGGCTTCGGTGTGAGCGCCAAACCGTTATAGGTATACGTATCTTCAATACCGCTTATGGTTACACTGCTATTGCTGATCAAAGCGGCATTGATATCAAAGGAAAAGCCGATTTCGCCGTAATAACCACCGATACCCTCGGCTATGAGGGAACAGGTTCCTGCATTCTTATTATCAGAATAATGGATGATGTAATCGGTATTTTCCGTCAGGATATCATAACCATATTGAATAACCGGTTTCGGCGTGATCTCCTTTCCCGTGTACGTATATTCCGCGTCCTCAATCCTGAGTGTTGCATTTTGCAGACTTTTCCCAGTCGGTGCCGGCGCATCAGCGCTCCTGATGGTAAAGTAGAAGATCCGCAGTCCTGTGTAGTTATTGATACCGCTGATCTCGCAGGATGCTTTACCGACCTCATCGTTATTATGGTATTCAACACTGTAATCAACATTTTCCTGAAGGATCGTGCCATTGTCATCAACCGTCATATCCAGTGTGGCAGGTGCATCGGCATATACCACAGAATCTTCCGAAACAGTAAGGATGGTCCTGTTTATATTTGCCTGAGTGATGGTAAATTGGATCACTTTTGTTCCGGTATAGTTTCCGAGACCGCTGATCGTAATAATAGCGGTTCCGACATTCGTATTATCTGCGTAATCGATTGAATAATCGGTACCCTTTTGAAGCATAAATCCTCCATCCATTACTGTTGGTTCCGGCGTAATGGGTCCCTGTGTGAATTCATATTCTGTGTCGATTTCATATGCTTCGACTCTTGTGATATCGGCTGGTTCAATCGTAAATGTAACGGTTTTATCTCCGGAAAAATTCTTCTTCCCGCTGATCTTAAGCGAAGCTGTTCCGGCTGTCATATTGTTCTGATAGGAAATTGAGTAGTCTCCGTCCTCTACCAGTACATCGCCCATGAAAACAATGGTGACAACGGGTTCGAAGGACTCCCCGGTATACACATAAGATTCCGGAAGTCCTATTACTTCTGCATCTTTCATTTCGGCAGGTTTGATGGTAAACTGTTTTGTGACGCTGCCGGTAAAATTACCGTAACCTTCAATCATGATCTTTGCCGTTCCGGCGTTGTAATTATCGGAATAGGAAACAGAATAATCCGTATTCTTTAAAAGATTTTTCCCCTTATAGGTGATTGTTAATTCAGGTGAAATATAACCTGCACAATAAACAAACTCTCCTGCCGGATCACTGACTGTTGTATCAGACAGATTGACCGGCACAATATCATAGTTATAAGTTACGGATCCTGAATAACGACCAATTCCGGTTATGATAACGAAGGACTGTCCTACATTTAAACAATTCTCGGAATAGAATATGGTATAGTCTGTATCTTTGACCAATAAAGATTCGTCCTCTCCTAATGCGGTATCATATACTTTCAGTTCCGGCTTGATCTGGGCACCTGTGTATGGATAGGATTCATCGATACCGCTTATCCGAAATCTTTTGTCATTTGCTATATTTGCGGGGACAATCGTAAATAAGGTGGTTCTTGTTCCGGTAAAGTTGCCCTTGCCTGTAATTTCAGCGATAGCATTACCGGACACCGTGTCAGATACCCCAATATTATTTGAATATGACACTGTAAAATCAGTATCCTTCTCTAATTCATAACCTCCGTTATATACAACTTTGGGTAACGCCTTGATCTCCGATCCTGTGTATTCGTAGCTCTCATCGAAGGTGACCACAGACGTTTCAATATCAGCAGGTCGGATCGTGAATAGAGCGGATGTTTCGCTGTTATAGTTATTGATGCCCTTGATCTTGACCGTTGCCTGTCCTGCATTCACGTTATTTTCATACGTAACTGTGTAATCCAAACCGGACGTCAGCAATACTCCATTATTCTTAACAACCGTTTCGGGCTCAATTTCGCTGCCGGTAAAGCCCTGGTCAGCACATGTTATCCCAATATCTTCAGAGATATTTTTCGGTATAATAGCGAAAGTTACGTTTTTGGTATTTTTATAATTACCGATACCCTGTATCGTGATATTTGCCGTTCCCGCATCATGATTATTACTATAAGTCAACGTATAATCCTGATCCAAAATAAGCGTCTTATCACCCTTTTTGACCACCGGCGAAGGCTTAATATCACTTTGACAGAATTCATATTCTGTATCGATCCCGCTCACGTTTACATCATCAATGTCAGCTGGTATGATGTCAAAAGGCATACATATACTTCCAGTATAATTTCCCGTTCCGCCGATCAAAACACCCGGCTTTTTGTTGTTATTTGCAGGATCATTGACATTCAAATTGTTTTCATAAGAAAGAACATAGTCGGTGTCCTCATCCAAAACCAATGTATTCCATTTACAGTTTGGCTTGGGTGTGATGGCCTCACCGGTGTATTCGTATTTAAGCGGATCAAGAGAAATAACAAGGTCTTCCCCAATATCGTCGAAAGCTATCGGCAAGATTTTGAACGGCACAGTAATTTGGCCTTTATAATCACCGATCCCCGTGATCGTCACACTTGCATTCCCTGCATTTACATTATTCGAATAGGACAATTCATAATCTATATCCTGAAGCAAGGATGACCCATCTGAGAGACAAACAGTGGGATTTGGCGTAATCGCACTGCCCTGATAAGGATATGATCCGTTAATATTTCCCACAATGACGCTATTATTTGTCAGTTCCGTTTTCGGAACCGTGATCACGCAGGATGCCTGAAAGCCGCCATCTATGGTCGTTGCGGTGATCGTTGCCTCACCGGCATGCTCTGCTGTAATATTCCCGTTTTCATCAGGCAGTGAAATGATCTCACCTTCAGTGCCGTCGGCGTTGACGATGGTCCAAGTGTAACTTTGATCCGTTGCATTGTCAGGCGCCACTGCCACATGCAAATTCACAGTCTCTCCACGTGCCAGGGTTTGGGTCTCCGGGTCGATCGTAATACCGGTAACCGCAACAGGCTCCGTGATATTGACAGAGATCGCATCACTGATCGCAAGCTTTGCATCTTTGGCAGATGCAACGCAATAGAAATAATGCCTTCCTTCGCTCATGGTAACCGGTAGTTTATATGTGTTTTTCGTCGCGCGGGCAATCTTCGTTCCATCTCCCGGCACATCATCCGTATCTTCATACCATTGATAAGAAACTGTTCCGGGATCACCAACTTTCGTCAATTCTGTGGTAAGGGTTGCATTGATGGAACCGGATAACAGTTTTGCTCCCTGGTTTAAAACAGGATTGCCCAGGGATAACGTTCCCTCATATGCCGGTACTGTCAGCGGATAGAAAGTAGCATTAAGGACCATATTCGAATTCGGGTACGATAATGCCAATTTAATCGAACCTTTCGAACGATCATGACCATATGCGGGTCTCGTGATCTTTCCGTCTGCATCAAAACAATTCCAGATTTCATCCGTAAGTTGATTATTGTTATCTAATTTTTGAAAGGATACACTTTCAACAGTTACCCCATAAATCATTTCCGATGGGATGTCCAGATCATAACGGATCTCACCGGTTGAAGTGTTATCTCCTTTAACAACACGCCACCAGTTCGTTTCTCCATTCTTCGTAGCTTGCATCCAAGTATTGGCTGCAAATAACCGGTCTTCATATGAGATCGTAGTCTCATCGATATAGGGAACAAATAATTCCAACTGTTTTTCAGCTGTCGCTTCCCCGCAAGTGATGGTTGCTGTCAGCGTGACGTTTCCGTTTTGATAAGATGCGATGGAAGGTCTTATAACGAAGCCATCTGTCATGATAATACTTGTGTCAGATGATTTCCATGAAACCGAACCACCCGTATAGCCATTATAGGATGTATTTAAATCCAGATTCCCGGTAACTGCACTCGGAGCCGAATTACTCTTCTTGATCAGTTCCCAGAGATTATCAGAAATATCCTGTACAGTCTGCGTATCCTCAGCCGGAATCCCGATAACTGTGACTTCAAAATCCTTTGTCCTTTCATCAGTGCCACACATAAAGTGTGCCGTTAAAGTAAGCGTTTCATTCGCAGTGCCACGGATAACCCTTCCTGTGGTATCAACGAAGCCTTCAGCCGTACTTGTCCATGTGATCGGAATACCGTACATGGACGTAAGCAAATTCAAATCCGTTCTTACTTCATAACTTTCGCCGGACTGCGTCGCAGCATTTTCGCCACGTATCTTATCCCATACAAGTTTTTCATTTACGACATCGGCAACCGTTTCATCATTCATGGAAGTAACGGCTTTGATCATCAGATTATATGCAGTCTCGCTAAGTGTAGAAGCACTCGAAGAACCAATCCATGAAGTTCCGGACGGCGCTGAATTCTCTACGAATGAAACATAAGGAGGATCATTCCTTGTTGAACTGAGTTTCACGATAACTGCAAAACTTGTATTTGGTGTTTCCAGTACACAGGGTTCCGGAAGATCCAGGGTGTACCATCCGGGATATTCAATCGTAACACCATCTGAAAAAGAAACATCAGCAAAATCTCCGGCGCCGGAAAAGCCCGGGACTACTGCGACCTGTGCAATACAACCAGCATCTGCGATCATAACTTTTACAGTTTCGACCGTTTCACTGGGGTGTACCGTTTCAAATACCTTTGCAAATACATTTGTTGTACTGCTTGTACCCACAGACGAATAAGCGTCTTTATAATCATATTCATACACTGTTTTTGCCGGATCAAATTCATCTACACCATCAAAACAGAAGGTTGTGATGGGGAAATTATGATCTTCATAGGAGATCCAGAAGTACCCCTTATTTCCCCAGGTTTTTCCCCAGCTGTTTTTCACCAGCCATGCACCGGGGGCAGATGGCCTATTTGGTTCGTTAAAATTAGAAACTGCATAATCATCATCCCATCCCACGATTTCAACCATATGATTTGTACTGGGAACATATGCTCTACCATTATTAAACGTTTGTGTATCATTAAAATAAAACGAAGCCGTATCTGCATTGTAATAACTATCAGCGCCGTTGTTAGCCGTTGCTGTGGCACTTCCCGGCCAATACATGGATGCGCCTACCCCGCCATACAATTTCACGGCGTTTTTAATCGCCTCAATTTCCGATGAAGTAGGTTTATCCTGCCCTGTCATATAAAGGATATTTCGCACGGTATACTGTTTCGGTGCCTCTCGCAGTGATTGCAGTGTGCGCTTTGGCGCTGATGGATATAGTTCTGTGTCCGGATAGGGTTCATTTTCTTCTAAAACTACGCCATTCAATCCTGTTCCGCGCATCAGATAAGCAGCCGCATAACCACGGTTACCGCCTCTTTCAATGTATCTTTCTTCTCCTTCTTCATCGTTTCCGTTTTCATTACTGGTACAATAAGCCATATGTATCTCAGAAAGATCCTCTATCCCGATCTGATTTTTCTTTAAATATGATTCTAATGTACCATAAGTACCGAAAGTCCAGCAAAGGCCATAGCCACCCTGACTCTTCACACTGGTCTGATATGCCCTTCCGTCATAGGCGGATTCCAGCCCGCTTTTACTGCCAGTTGGACTGCTATCGAGAGTTTCAACATGTTTATATCTGGAATATGTATATTCCGCACTTTCCGGTACAACACCGGTTATAAAACCTTCCGACGGCTGTTCCGAAGGAGCGGCAAATGCATCCATGTTATAACCGCCAAGCAATACGGCTGATAATGACATTGCTATGATTGTCAAAAATAATGAGTGTTTCTTTCTTGCCTTCATTTGCATAATTCCTCCTTATGCCGCAAAGCCCGTCCGGCTGTGTATATGTATTTGTCTTTTTTGCTTTTTCCGGTTACCTTTTGGGGAATTTGTATTCCTTCTGTGAGTATAGCAAAATTATGCAAAAAAATACAC
>JAFZNL010000015.1 GCA_017550925.1 Lachnospiraceae bacterium
CACGGAAAACGACCGAATAGACAAAGTCGATTGAAATGCAAAACTACAAAATGATATAATTTTTAATCATTTGTATGACAATACAAGTATGATAACAGATGATTAAAGGAGGGTATGCATCATGTTAACAGGAAACAAAACAGGAAAAAGAGTGATCGCATGGCTGATTTGTTTTGCAATGCTATTGGGAATCACGAATGGTACATCCCTGACAGTGTATGCACAGGCAGGAGATCTGGTTATAGCCGGAGTTGATCAGGACAGCGAAAGTAATTGTTCGGGAGATGGCTGGTCGTATGTGGCTTCGACGCATACACTGACGCTGGATGGGTTTAGTTGCAGCTATACCGGAGATGATACCGCCAAACCGCAATCGGTAATTTCTTATGATGGTACAGAGGCGTTAACGATCGAAGTGAAAGGAAATAACAGCATTTCCGGGACAGATCAGGGAATCACATGTGGGGCAGTCACATTAAAAGGTACAGGCAGTTTGACTGTTGATTCTGAGACTTTTTGCATAACCTGTTCGGACCTCGTCATTGAAAGCGGAGACTATTCCTTTACTGCGTTGTATGATGGTGTTTACGCAACCACCTTCACAATGAATGGCGGAAATGTGAAAGCGATAGGAAAGCGTTGTAATGGCTTGCAGATTGTCGGTCTTAATGCATTTGTGAAACTAAACGGAGGTAAGCTGATTGCTGAAGGGAAGTCAAACGGAAGCGGTGATATGAGTTCCGGGATTTACTGTTATGATCTTCGTGGTGACGGTGAAAACCAAATCGGTAACGTTACAATATGTGAGGGATGTACGCTGATTGCCGGAGCCGGAACAAATGTTGCCGAACAAAAGGAATATGTGGCAATCTATGGCAATACCATAAATAATGTTGCAGGCAAAGGCTGGATGGATTATACAGGAGCGGGCGCAGCATCCGATATAGCAGTGAATACGACGGGAGCAGCTTTATCATTTAAGAAAATACAGTTCCCGGCTGATGTCTCATCCGAAATCCCGGTTACCGGTGTTGCTTTGGGTAAAACATCATTATCCCTTGAAAAAGGGAAAACCGAGACTTTGACAGCAACGGTTACACCTGACAATGCAACGGACAAGACCGTTACCTGGGACAGCAGCAATAAGGCTGTTGCAACGGTAGATGGCGGCAAGGTAACGGCAGTGGCAGCAGGTAAAACAACCATCACGGCTACGGCTGGCGGCAAATCCGCAACCTGCGAAGTGACGGTTACGGAAACTTCTGCGACAGGAGGGAATTCTCAGACCGGCAGTCAGACCACCGGTGGCGATCAGCAGGAGACGGCGAAAAAGATCGCTGATTTAAAACCGGGCGATGAGGTAACGGTAGCATCCACGGACAGCGCAGCAAAAGTCGGAACCTTTACGCTGAACAAAGACGGAAAGAGCGTGAAACTCTCTGAGGTAAACAAAAAGAGCAAAAAACTGGTAGTGCCGGCATCGATCACAAATGAAGCGGGCGAAAAGGTTCCCGTTACCGAGATCGATCCGAAGGCATTCAACGGATGCGCAGCAACCACCATCGATATCTCTAAGATTGCCATCACGAAACTTGTGTCAAAGCAGTTTGCAGGCGCAAAGAATGCAACCGAGATCAAGATCAATGGAAAGAAACTGAAAGCCGGCAAGATCAACAAGAATTTCCTGAAGGGTCTTAGCAAATTAAAAACGGTCAAGATCGTTGCATCTGCAAAGGTATATAACAAGTATAAGAGCAAAGTGACCGCTGCCGCTAAGAAAACCGGCAGGAAAAAAGGAACGAAGGTAAAGAGAGTGAATAAGTGATCCGTTCGTAAGTGATCCATAATAACACACACCTGAGAAAAACCCGTCAGGTCTGCCAAGGCAGATCGGACGGGTTTTTCCTGTTTCTTTTCATAAAGTGATTTCATTACCGAATACGCACGGAAAACGACCGAATACGCAAATCCGTTTGAAACAGGGTTTTATTTTTGAGATAATAAAGCGGAATATAGATTACGATAAGAACAGGCTGTATCGGTGAGAAATTCATCGGGGGCGAGCATTTATGGGAGTAGGATCAACATGAGTGATATGATCGATATCAACATCATAATCGATGAGGAATGTGTGGAACCGGTTGTGGATATCCGCACATACAAACAGACACAGCAGGTGGACAGTATCGTATCGGCGATCGAAAATGCATCGCGGAGCATCTATCCGCCGATCCCGGTGACAGACGGAGGGAAGCTTTCCTTCGTCTCCCAGCGGGATGTGTACCGGATCAAAACTGCCGGGCGCAAGGTGTCGCTGGAAACAGACAGCGGAACCTATGTGGTCCGGGGCACCATGAACCGGTTTGAGGAGGAACTGGATACGGAGCGGTTTATCCGGATCTCGCAATCGGAGATCGTTAATCTGTATAAGGTGAAATCCTTTGACCTTTCCGGGAACGGAACCATTTTGATTGAATTTGAGAATGGTGAAAAAAGCTGGGTGGCAAGAAGATGCGTCAAGGCACTTCGCGAAAAACTGAGAAATGAAGTGTAGTTTCCGGGGGCATTCGATAGGAAAAAACGGAGCCAATGTATTACTGATTAGTTCGGAGGGGCAGGCAATGAATTTAAAACAACGGTTTATCTATAAAGCATCAATAGGTTTTTCACTTGGTATCCTGATCGTCATAGTGATCGAGGCCCTGATCGGTTACTTTTCCACTGGTGATATCAATACCTATGCACAGGAAATGCAGGGCGTATCCGGAGGCAGACCCTTTTGGGCAATGATGGTAGAACTGCTCACCGGCGGGCTCCTTGGCGCAGTAGGCAACGGCGGGGCAGTGGTGTATGAGATCGAAGAGTGGGGCATACTCAAAGCCACCACCATCCATTTGGGCGCGACCATGCTTACCTACATTCTGGTGGGACTGTTTAACGGCTGGCTGACCCTGGAGATCAATCTTGTCAATATCATTCAGGTCAGTGTGCAGATCATGGTCTATATCATCATCTGGAGCATAGAATATGCGCTATATAAGCGGGAGATCGCAAATTTAAATCAGGATATCAAGAGTTTCAAGATGCGAAAAAGCGGCGCGGAATAAAGGGGTTGAAGAGGCACTCCATTCTGTGATAATATCGTCTACAGACAGATGTATTTCAACAGAATGGGGGCTGGCATGCTGCGATTTTGGGGCAGAGGTTCTGCATTTAATCCGGATAATAACAGTGCATTCTATGTGGAAGGCGGCAGGCTCTTGCTGCTGGATTTTCCTATGTCATCTTTTCACAAGATGATAAAATCTGCAGTGGATGACATATCCGGCATTCGTCATATCTATGTTCTTGTGACACATACACACAGTGATCATATCGGCGGGATTCCCATGCTGATCCATTATGCATATTATGTCTGGGGCGGGCTGCCGGTGACGGTGGTGGCGCCTTCGAAAAAGGTCGCGAAGGATCTGCATTTTCTGATCAGCCATCTGGAAGGCTGCGACGAAAATGCATATGAGATCATTACTGTGGATGCCTTTTCAAAATGGAAGGCCCTGGCCATCCCCACCACCCATACAG
>JAFZNL010000131.1 GCA_017550925.1 Lachnospiraceae bacterium
GAGGTTTGCGAAAAGATCGCGGACTACAAGATCGAAACCGGAAAGAAGGTTTTTGACAAGACAAGAGAAGAAGAGAAATTAGACAAAGTCGCATCCTTCGTAGACAGCGATTTTGATAAGATGGCAGTGCGGGAATTATTTTCCCAGATCATGTCCGTTAGTAGGAAACTGCAGTATCAGAAGCTGGCGGAAAAAGGCGTCATGGGAAGGCTTCCCTTTATCCAGGTACAAAGCCTTTTTGATGAGCCGGGCGTGGACCCTCAGACCCGCAATAGTGAAGGAACCGTAACAGGTATAGACCACGCAAAAGCGCGGGTTGTATTCCAGGGAGCAGAGGGGTCTTATTCCCAAGCAGCCATGGAAAAATACTTCGGAAAGGATGTCTCCAGTTTTCATGTGGACACCTTCCGCGAAGCAATGAGCGCCATCGATGAAGGCAGCGCGGATTTCGGTGTTCTGCCCATCGAAAATTCCACGGCCGGGATCGTCAACGAGATTTATGATCTGCTGGTTGAGTTTGAAAACTATATCGTTGCAGAGCAGATCATTCCCATCGAGCATTGCCTATTAGGACTGCCGGGTACGGATCTTTCCCGGGTGAAGAAGGTCTATTCCCATCCCCAGTCGCTGATGCAGTCCGCGGACTTTTTATCAGAGTACCGCTGGGAGCAGGTGGGGCTGCAGAACAATGCTTTCGCGGCTATGAAGGTGCGGGATGACAAGGATCCCACCAAGGTGGCGGTGGCCAGTGAATATGCGGGACAGTACTACGGCCTTGAGGTTTTGCAAAAAGGCATTAATTCCCGGGGCGGCAATTCCACCCGTTTTATCATCATTACAAACCAAAAAGTATTTTTATCCGGGGCAAACAAGATCAGCCTTTGTTTTGAGCTGCCGCACAGGAGCGGTGCGCTGTATCATCTGTTGTCCCACTTTATCTATAACAATTTGAACCTGACCAGGATCGAGTCACGCCCGATCCCGGAGAAGGACTGGGAGTATCGTTTCTTCGTGGATTTCGAAGGAAACCTGTCTGATGGCGCGGTGAAAAATGCGCTGCGAGGACTACGGGATGAGGCAAAGAATATGAAGATCCTCGGAAATTATTAGATACCTCATCATCGGTTTGTTGCAGTTATGGTTGATGGTAAAAGCCGGATAGATTACGGATGAGGCTGGAGGAAGAACATGGCGTATAAAACTTTTGCGGCAATCGATGTCGGTTCCTATGAACTGGCAATGAAGATCTTTGAGATCTCGCCCAAGGCGGGATTAAAGGAGATTGACCATATCCGTCATAGGGTTGAGCTTGGTACGGATACCTATAACACAGGCAAGATCAACAAGGACCGGGTGGAAGAACTCTGCGAGGTTTTAAAAAAGTTCAAAGAGGTCATGAAGACCTATCAGGCGGATGCCTATAAAGCCTACGGTACCAGTGCCATTCGGGAGACGGAAAATACGGCGGTGATCTGTGACCTGATCCGTTCCAGGACGGGGATCGTGGTAGATGTCATCAGCAATTCCGAGCAGCGTTTCCTGGATTATAAAGCCATCGCTTCCAAGGGTGAGACCTTTGAACAGGTCATCAAAACCGGAACGGTCATCGTGGACGTGGGCGGCGGCAGCAGCCAGATCTCTCTGTTTGACAGGGATACCCTGGTGGGTACCCAGAACCTGAGGCTGGGACTTTTGCGCATGCGTGAAAGACTGTTATCCATGCAGGTGGGCAGATCTCATTATGAACGTCTGATCCGGGAAATGGTGGACAACCAGCTGCAGGTAATGAAGCGGCTTTTTCTGGATGGAAGACAGCTGGAGAATATCATCCTGGTGGATGACTATCTGTCCCTGATCATTCAGCGTCCGGAACTTGGACTGGAAAATCCCGGATTTTTAACAAGAGAAGAGTGCAAAAAGTTTGTGGAGCTTATCCGGAAAAGTTCTGATGCGCAGGTTTCAAAGTTCCTGGGGATCAGCGAGGAAAAAGCGCTGCTGCTCTATATCAGCTCCGAGATGGTCAGCCGCATGATGGAGATCTTAGAGACCAATCATCTCTGGGCGCCGGCGGTGAGCCTGTGCGACGGTATCGGCTACGAATATGCGGAGACCAACAAGCTTTTGAAAATGGAGCATGATTTTGAGCGTGACATCCTGGCCTGTGCCGATAATATCTGCCGCAGGTTCCATGGCAATGAGCGCCGGGCGGCCCTGATGGAGCAGATCGCATTGCAGATCTTTGATTCCATGAAAAAAGTGCATGGCTTAAAAAGCCGCGACCGCCTGCTGCTGCAGCTATCCGCCAGGCTCAATGACTGCGGAAAATACATCAGCATGAACAGTGTGGGAGAGTGCAGCTATAGCATCATCATGGCAAATGAGATCATCGGTCTGTCTCACTTGGAGCGGGAGATCCTGGCAAATATCGTCAAGTTTAACAGAGTGGATTTTGAATACTATACACAGCTGAGCCATGATTCAGGGCTGGATCAAAACGCCTATCTGACGGTGGCAAAACTGACGGCCATCCTGAAGGTGGCAAACGGTCTGGTCAGAAGTTACCGGGAAAAGATCCGAACCATCAAGGCGACGCTCTCCGGCAGGGAATTGACCATAGTGGTGGACACGCCGGAGGATCTGACACTGGAGATGGGACTGCTGGGTCCGAAGGAAGATTTTTTCGAAGAGGTCTTCCATATCCGGCCGGTCGTACGGCAGAAGCGAATCTTATAGGATGAGGGCGGAAACCGAGAACTATAAGCGGTGAAAAGTTCGGTATGAAAAGCTGAGATCAGAAACGATTGTTAAATAGAGGATAACCGATATGACAAAGAAAACAGACAGCGAAAAAAAGAAGGATAAAAAACTGAAAGCCGACGGCAAAGTAAAGCAGTCCAAAACCGGTTCAGGCAAGGCAGCAAAAGAGAAAGCCGGTAAGGAAACCAAGGCGGAAGGCAAGGCAGAGGGCAGCGGCGTGGATTATCGCGATCCGGCGCTGTATACCAACCGGGAGCTTTCATGGCTGATGTTTGATTCCAGGATTTTGGGAGAAACCAGGGATAAGAGCAATCCGCTCTTTGAACGGATAAAGTTTTTAGCCATCACGGCATCGAACTTAGATGAGTTTTTCATGGTGCGCGTGGCGTCCTTAAAAGATATGGAAGGTGCCGGACTTGAGCGCAGGGATATCGCAGGACTGACGCCCACGGAACAGCTGTCGCGGATCTACGAGGCGACCCACGACCTGGTGGCGATGCAGTATTCCACCTATAATCGGTCCCTGATCCCGCAGTTAGAGCAGAGTGGGCTTCATCTCATCGGCGCCCATGAAACGCTGACCCAGGAGCAGAATGATTATCTGGACAGGTATTTTGAAGATAATGTCTATCCGGTGCTGACGCCCATGGCAGTGGATTCTTCCAGACCCTTCCCACTGATCCGCAATAAAACCTTGAACATTGCAGCGCTTTTGCAGAAAAAGGGCGGAAAAAAGAGCGAGGTGGAATTTGCCACGGTGCAGGTGCCTTCCGTTCTCCCGAGATTTATCAAAATGCCGTCGGAGCTGTTTGCGGATACGGAAAAGACCTATCTGATCTTATTGGAAGAAGTGATCGAGCATAATATCGACAAACTCTTTTTGAATTATGATGTTCTTTGCGCACATCCCTACCGCGTCATGAGAAATGCCGATCTGGAGATCGACGAAGACGAGGCGGAGGATCTGCTGGAAGAGATCGAGAATAAGTTAAAACAGCGGCAGCGCGGCGACGCCATCCGGTTGGAAGTGGAAGAGGGCATCAACAAAAAACTGCTGAAACACTTAAAGGAAGAACTGGCACTTTCCGAGGACGATATCTATTATATCCCGGGTCCCTTGGATCTGACATTTTTGATGAAGCTTTACGGCATGAAAGGCTTTGACCATCTGAAAGTCAAACCCTATACGCCCCAGCCGGTGCCCAGGCTCCCGGAGGACTGCGATATCTTTGATGAGATCCGAAAGGGCGATATCCTGCTGCACCATCCTTATGAGACCTTTGACCCGGTGGTGAATTTTGTCAGACAGGCGGCAAAGGATCCCAAGGTGCTGGCCATCAAGCAGACACTGTACCGCGTCAGCGGGGATTCCCCCATCATCAAGGCCCTGGCGCAGGCAGCGGATAACGGCAAGCAGGTATCCGTTCTGGTGGAACTGAAAGCCCGTTTTGACGAAGAGAACAATATCGTCTGGGCGAAAATGCTTGAGCAGGCAGGCTGTCATGTTATTTACGGTCTGGTTGGCCTGAAGACCCATTCCAAGATCACCATGGTGGTACGCCGGGAGGATGACGGCATTCGCAGATACGTGCAC
>JAFZNL010000132.1 GCA_017550925.1 Lachnospiraceae bacterium
GTCATTGACCTGCTTTCTGTTTTTAAATGTTGAAAATCCGATGGCTCGTAAATATCTGTGCATAGGTGAATTACTTTAAAGAGAATATTTAAAAATACAGATGATCGCTCTTATACCATCTCTGAATCTGATCTTTTTTCCTTCTTCCATGCTGCGGGGCGCATAGGAGATGGGAACCTCATGGATCTTGATCCGCTTCTTTGTGATCTTCGCGGTGATCTCCGGTTCAAAACCGAAACGCTTTTCTTCGATATCAAAACTCTGGATCACATCTCTGCGGAATGCTTTATAACAGGTCTCCATATCCGTCAGATGCTGACGGGTAAAAAAGTTGGAAAGTATGGTTAAAAACTTATTCGCCAGGCGGTTCGCCAGATATCCCTTAGCCTTGGAACGCAAAAACCTGGAGCCATACATAACCTTTGCTTTTCCTTCAAAGATCGGAGTTACCACTTTTTCATAATCGGCAGGATTATATTCCATATCCGCATCCTGAATGATGACCACATCACCGGTAGCTGCTGCGAAACCGGTTTTCAGCGCAGCGCCCTTTCCGCCGTTCTGCTCGTGATAAATGATCTGGGAAACCAGCGGCCTGATCTGGGATTCAAGAATATCCCGGGTGCCGTCAGTGGAGCAGTCATCCACAACGATGATCTCCTGGTTCGGCATACCTTTTTCCCGCACTTTTTCCACGATATTCAATATGTTATCTTTTTCATTATAACAGGGGATCACAACGGAAAGGACCTGTGTGTTATTTGTATTGCTTACTGTCTCGCTCATGCTAACTTCCTATATTTTCTATCTATAACAATCTACCGATAGATAACCCATTATCAGTTAGCTTCCCACAGTGGGAAAGCCATTTTACTCTATCTCAGTGTTTCGGCACCAGTACTTCCTTGCCGCCCATGTAAGGACGAAGTACTTCGGGGATCGTTACGCTGCCGTCTTCCTGCAGATGGTTTTCCAAAAATGCGATCAGCATACGGGGCGGAGCCACAACGGTATTGTTCAAGGTATGTGCAAAATACTTGTTTCCGTCTTCACCCTTTACTCGGATCTTCAGTCTCCTTGCCTGTGCATCGCCGAGGTTGGAGCAGCTTCCTACTTCAAAGTATTTCTGCTGTCTCGGGGACCATGCTTCCACATCAAAGGATTTTACTTTCAGGTCAGCCAAATCACCGGAGCAGCACTCTAAGGTTCGAACCGGAATATCCATGCTGCGGAACAGATCTACCGTGTTCTGCCAAAGTTTATCAAACCACATGGGAGATTCTTCCGGCTTGCAGACAACGATCATTTCCTGCTTTTCAAACTGATGAATTCTGTAAACGCCTCTTTCCTCAATACCGTGGGCACCTTTTTCTTTTCTGAAACAAGGAGAATAACTGGTCAGGGTTTTCGGCAGTTCTTCTTCCGGTGTGATGGTGTCGATAAATTTACCGATCATGGAATGCTCACTGGTACCGATGAGGAACAAATCCTCGCCTTCGATCTTGTACATCATGGCATCCATTTCCGCAAAACTCATAACGCCGGTTACCACATTGGAACGGATCATGAAGGGCGGAACGCAGTAAGTAAAACCGCGGTCGATCATAAAGTCTCTTGCATAAGCGATCACTGCAGAATGAAGTCTTGCAATATCGCCCATCAGATAATAAAATCCGTTTCCGGCGACCCGGCCTGCAGCATCTAAATCGATACCGTCAAATTGTTCCATAATCTGGGTGTGATAAGGGATTTCAAAATCAGGAACAACAGGTTCACCGTATTTGGTCACTTCCACATTTTCACTGTCATCTTTTCCAATCGGAACAGAAGGATCGATGATATTCGGGATCACCATCATTTTCTGCAAAAGTGCTTCATCGCTTTCACGCTCAATGACTTCCAGTTCGGAAAGTCTTGCAGCAAATTCGGCTACCTGTTTCTTAACTTCTTCAGCCTCTTCTTTCTTGCCCTGCGCCATCAATGCACCGATCTGTTTGGAGATCTTGTTTCTCTTGCTTCTCAGATCATCGGCTTCTTTCTGAGCATCGCGCTTTTTCTGATCCAGTTCGATCACTTCATCCACTAAGGGAAGTTTGTCGTCCTGGAATTTCTTCTTGATGTTTTCCTTTACCAGATCAGGATTTTCCCTGACAAATTTCATGTCCAGCATGATGATTCCTCCTGTTTCTATAAATATGTTTTTTATTGCCTGTCACAGAATATCTTAGTTATCCCACTCATCCGTTTCTTCGGTGAACACTGCCTTCGGCTTCGGTCTTGCCACAACGCTGTCCAGCGGTTCATGTCCCTCCAGTTCGGGATTCAGTCCGTCTTCTAAGTGAATGTTTCCGGTATCGTAAATTGATCTGTCGATCAGTTCTTCTTCATCGTCATCTCTTCTGACATTTTCCATTCGAACCTGCGTACCGGTTACCCTGACTGCTTCTTTTCTTTTTCTCTGACGGGGAGGCTGATTACCTTTTCCCTCTTCTGTATTTTTTACTTTTTTCTTCGGACGAAGGTATTCCTGCTCCAAAGCCATGGTAAGCGCTTTTTGTTCTTCCGCTGAAAGATCAAGAGAACACTTTCCGTCTTTGATCTCTTTGCTGTAACAATAACTGCCGTCCTGTGCCTGCACGGAGTTTAACAAAAATCCGTTATTGTTTTCATCCAAAAGTGCGAGAGCAAAAGAGAGCTTTCCGCCCATCTGATGAAAGGCGTCATACTTTACAAGACCGATCCTCTGGAAAACAGTTTCCAGTCTTTTGTAAATATGACGGATCTCCTTGGAACAGTTTTCTGATTCTTCCTTTAAATAATCAATGTCATAAAACAGATTACGGATTTCTTCTTCCATGCTCCTTGCACTTCTTCCGCGCATGAAACCTTCATAACGTTTCCTAAGCTGGGTCAGTTTTGACATCGTTGAAAATAACATGATGAACAAAACGATGATCAAGAGGATCAGGATCAAAAGTACGATCCCGATATCCATATTTCCCAGTCCGAGACTGTTTAACAGATTGCTTGTCATAAAATGTCCTTTCAAATCATAAAAAGTAATTTCAAAAAGTTAGCAACTGCTAACTTTTTTATATATGTAATTTGATACTGATCAGATTCACGTTCTTAGTGGATATGCTCCATGATCCTGTCCAGTTCATCTCCGGAATAAAACTCAATCTCCAGCTTACCGGTTCCGTTATCCTTCGGAACAATGGAGACTTTGGTGCCAAGCTGGGTCTTCAGTTTTTCCTCCAGCTTTGCATAAATTGCAAGGAGCGCTTCGTCTTCTTCATTTTTCTTTTTCTCTTTCTTTTCCTTACCGAGATCCTTTACCAGTTTCTCAACTTCACGGACAGAGAGTTTTTCATCAAAGACACGCTGGGCAAGTTCGTACTGCTGCTTCGGATCATCCACAGGGATCAGTGCTCTGGCATGACCGGAAGAGATCATCTCATCAATGATCATCTGCTGTACTTCATCCGTCAGTTTCAGAAGACGCATGGAATTGGTAACGGCTGCCCTGCTCTTGGAAACTCTGTCAGCAACTTCATCCTGTTTCAGATGAAATTCCTCAAGCAGTCTCTTATAAGCCATTGCTTCTTCGATGGGATTTAAGTCTTCTCTCTGCAGATTCTCGATCAGGGAAATCTCCACGATCTCCTGCTCGGTCAGATTCATAACAACAGCCGGCACTTCTTTCAAACCTGCGATCTTTGCTGCACGCCATCTGCGCTCACCAGCAATGATCTCATAGTGATTTTTTCGATCCTGTACTACCAGAGGCTCGATCACACCAAACTGCTTAATAGAATCTGCAAGTTCCTGCAGAGCATCCTCATCAAATTTTTTTCTCGGCTGCAAACGGTTCGGCTCAATCTTGTTGATATTGATCACAGATGCCGGTCCCTTCTCAAGTTCCGGAACAGATGACTTTGTTTCTTTCTTTGCAGTTTCCTTTTTTGCCGGGATCAAAGAATCCAGTCCTTTTCCGAGACCTCTTGCTTTTGTTGCCATATTGCACCTCTTTCTTTTATTTCTATCTTAATTTATCAATGTATAGTAAAGTCTTCCTTAATATATAGTAACAAAAATATATAGTAACA
>JAFZNL010000133.1 GCA_017550925.1 Lachnospiraceae bacterium
GGTTGTTAAGGTGAAACCTTCACCCCTCGGCAACCGTTATGTATTATCGAGAAGCGATGTGGAAGTCCTGGCCAGTGATGATACCAGCAGCGCAGTCAGCGGCGGCCTTTATGGCTATGAGTATGTGGTGACCAATTCATCCAAGCCATTGGAAGCCGGCATGAAGGTGCGCCTTGCCAATGAGTGATGTTGTGTATTGTATAGGATAAATGCATGAGATTTTTACAGTGGTGTTATAAGCACCGTATCATTTTGATCATAGATTTCATATGCCTGATCCTGGTGTGGGCGTGCACGCTCCGTTTCAATGCGCTGGTAAAGACGGCGGTGACCCAGCAGGAAGGACACCGCTGGGCGGAGGACAAAAAACCCTACCATCAGGTCAGCGCTTTCTTTCCCACTTCGGAAGGCGTGACCAGGGAAACCATCTCCGGCTACCGGGCAAATCTCCAGCGGACGTTGCTGGACGCCTCCTTCAGTGATACGGATGTCACGGGAAAGCTGTGGACCGACGCCTATGCGGCCCTAACAACGGACTCTGTGACAAAAACGACGCAGATGGGAACGGTGGGAAAAGAGAATGTAAAGATCTTAGGCGTGGGCGGTGATTTTTTCCTTTTCCATCCGGTGAACCTGATCAGCGGAAGTTTCTTTTCGGATAATACGGCAAATGAGGACCTGGTGCTGGTCGACAGGGAAATTGCCTGGGAGCTGTATGGCTCCACAGATCTTGCAGGTCAGAAGATCTATCTGGCAGGCAGGCCTTTTGTGATCAGCGGCGTCTACGAGGCGGAGCAGGACAAACTGGGGCTGAAGGCCAGTGACGGTAAGAGTTATCTGATGATGGATTATGATGTGTTCCATGAGATCTACAAAGATGATCCTATCTATTCCTACGAAGCAGTGCTGCCCAATCCCGTAAGAAACTTTGCTTTGAACGCCTTGCAGGATACCCTTGGCGGAGAAGATGCGGCAGCGGTGTTGGTGGACAATGAAGACCGGTTTAAGCCAAAATCCCTGCTGGCGCGGTTCGCTGATATCCAGATACTGATGATGCATACCAGTCCGGTGGTCTTTCCATATTGGGAAAACCGCATGAGGGGACTTGAATGGCAGCTGTTCTGCATCCTGGTCATCCGGTTCATCCTGTTTTTGACGCCGCTGGTATCCGGCATTTTTGCTCTGGTCAGCTTTGTCCGGCAGAAAGGCGCAAGGATGTGGCACGACTTTTGGGCGCGCCAGAAAGAAAAACTACGCAGAAGACTGTATGAACGGCCTGTAAAGCCAAAGGTGGGGATTGAAGATGAAGACTTCTGAGCACATTCCGGATCATGGCCACGATGACGAAGAAGACGGCAGGGCCATAGCGGAGAAATATGAATTAACGAGGCGGATGATGCGCTCTAAGATGCGGCGCGGTATTTCTGTCATGATCAGCGTGATCGCTTTGATCGCGGTCATTGCCTTTGCCTCGGTTTTCATCAAACAGGGCAGTAAGTTTGCCTATAGTGAGCATCTCGATGATGAGGTGCTTTCTTTGGATGATACGGTCGTGAGTCTGCGGGAATTCGGTTTTTATATCTATGAAGTGGAAAGCTTTACCCAGCAGCAGGCGCGAAAGTATAATCATACAGACCCTCTTGACTATTGGAACACCCATTTTTCTGCGGGCGTTGATTCGCAGTTTATCAGCGAGATGGCGCGGGATGCTGCGCTCAATGCCTGCCTCGGCGATCTGGTCTATGCCCACATGGCACAGGATGCGGGATTTGTCCTTCCCGATGAGGAAAAGGCGGGGATCGCTGATGCGGTGACAAAGTGGATGCAGGAGATTTCCAAAGAGCAGCTTGAAGTTTTGGGACTGGATGAAACCCTTGTCAGAAAAATGGTGGAACGCCAGACGCTGGCAAAGGCCTATGCTTATGAATACAGCAGGGAGGCAGACCTTTCCGGTTACAGCGGAAACGCAGCAGAGCTGCTGTCCGGCGGCGGAGATTATTTTGAGAAAGAACTGCTGACGAAGTATCCTATGAAGAAGAATGAAAAGCTGATCGAGCAATTGAAATTCGGCAGGATCAGCGTGAATGTGGGCGAATGATCATTCAGAACCAAATTCGCAAACAATAAAAATCCGATAGCCGAGGGGATTGGCTATCGGATTATGAGGGGATAATTGAGAAGCCAAAGCTCCTCATGAACTATTATACCAAAAGTGTGCAAAAATGTACACACCTTTTTGAATAATTTTTAAATTTTTAATAGAAGGAGAAAAAAGCATGTATCAGATTGACTTCCAAAGCCCTAAACATGTGCATTTTATCGGGATCGGCGGGATCAGCATGAGCGGCCTTGCACAGGTTCTGCTTTCAAAAGGATTTACCGTCAGCGGTTCGGATGCCGCGGAGAGTGTACTGACAGGCAGGCTCCGGGAAGACGGGGCAACCATTTATATCGGCCAGCGGGCGTCTAATATTACAGACGGGATCGATGTGGTGGTTTACACGGCTGCGATCCATGAGGACAATCCGGAGTTTGCGGAGTGTAAAAATAGAGATCTTCCCATGCTGACAAGGGCACAGCTTTTGGGACAGCTGATGAAAAACTATGAGGTGCCGGTTGCTATCAGTGGTACCCATGGTAAGACCACAACCACATCCATGCTTTCTGAAGCACTGATGGCCATGGGGTCGGATCCCACCCTTTCCGTTGGCGGCATGCTGAAAAGCATCGGCGGCAATATCCGCATCGGGAATTCCGGGATTTTTGTGGCGGAAGCCTGCGAATATACCAACAGCTTTTTATCCTTCTTCCCGCGCGTCGGCATCATCTTAAATATCGATGCGGACCATCTGGACTTTTTTAAAGACCTTGATGATATCAGGGCGTCCTTTCAAAAGTTCGCAGCACTGCTGCCGGAAAACGGCCTTTTGCTGATCAATGGTGAGATCCCGGATATCGAGGGTTTTACAAAGGATCTTTCCTGCAGCGTTTTAACCTTCCGTGTGCTGGACGGACAGGATGGCGCTCCCGCTGATATTTATGCCACAGATCTTTCCTTTGATGAACAGGGACATCCGTCTTTCCTGTTCCATATGAACGCAAAGAAACTGGCAATGGCACAGAAGACCTTGGGTGCAGCATCCTACATCCCGGAAGGAACAAAAGACACAGATACCATTTCCTTCCCTGTAACTCTTGGCGTTGTGGGAAGGCATAACGTGTCCAATGCCCTCTCCGTGATCGCAACGGCCCTTGCCATGGGCGGAGATCCTGCAGTGATCACGAAGGCTGTCGGCGCTTTCACCGGCACAGACAGGCGTTTTGAATACAAGGGAAAAGTCGGGGATGTGACCATCATCGATGATTATGCCCATCATCCCACGGAGATCAAAGCAACGCTGCAGGCAGCGGCGAAATATCCCCATAAGACCCTGCGGGTGGTTTTCCAGCCCCATACCTATACCAGGACAAAAGCACTGATGGGAGAGTTTGCCCAGGCGCTCAGCCTTGCAGATGAGGTGGTACTGGCCGATATTTACGCTGCAAGGGAGACAGATACTCTGGGAATCAGCTCTGCCACGCTGCAAAAAGAGATCGAAAAACTGGGTACGACATGCTCGTATTTCCCGACTTTTGATGAAATTGAAAATTTTCTTTTAAAAAAATCTGAGCCCGGAGACGTGTTGATAACCATGGGTGCCGGAGATGTATATAAAATAGGCGAAAAGCTCCTTGGCAAGTGATTTATCCACATTATCCACATTTTCAGGACAAGTTATGTAAAGGATGGGATGTGGATAGAGCTGGTTAACATAACGTCAATAAAGCGGCCGAATAAAAAGTCCTGCCTTCCCCGAAATGGGGAAGGCTTTTTGTTTTTTACAGGTCATTTTCGAGCGTGAATTATGTCGATAAAAGAAATTGTTTTCCACATTTTCCACAGTATCCACAAAGTCCCGAGAAGCCCGTATTTACTGGGGTTTCGGCGGATTTGGGTATTTCCTTTTTGCAAAAAGTATGTTATACTCAGTCCCACGAAAAACAGAAGGAAAGAACGTTACAAAAGAACGTGGGCCGATGATCAGAAAATGAATTCGGACAGGGATGAATGATGAGCAGATTGACAATTTATAAAGAGAATGCTTCGGATACGGTTGCCGTATCCAATCAGTTTATAGATCACTATTTGGCAGATGCCAATGATGCACAGATCAAGGTATATTTATACCTGCTTCGCATGGTAACCAGCGCTATTCCCACCAGTATATCAGATATTGCAGACAAATTTAATCATACGGAACGTGACGTGATGCGGGCGCTTTCCTATTGGGAAAAGCTTGGCCTGATCGCCATCGAATATGATGCAAAGGGGGAAATCTGCGGTGTGCAGATTCCGTCTGCAGGAGAAGACAGACAGGGCGGTGCGCAGATTTATGCGATGCGCGACTATGTGGATCAGACATCTGTGCAAAATGCTGACCAGATTTCCAGGCAGCAGACGCAGACCATGACGCAGCAGCTTGCGGCAGGGATGCCTGCGCAGCCTCTGCAGCAGATGCAGGCAGCATCAGGGCAGCCGGATCAAAGCGACAGACCGCAGGGATTTTTCATCGAGAAAAGGGAGTACTCCAGGGAAGAGATCAAGGCGCTGAAGGAAAAAGAAGATTTTTCCCAGGTGCTGTTTGCGACGGAGACCTACTTTGCAAGGCCGCTGACAAAGACAGATCTGCAGACACTTGCCTTTATCAGTGACCAGCTGGAGTTTTCGCCGGATCTGCTGGAGTACCTGGTGGAGTACTGTGTCGGAAAAGATCACCGGGATATGCATTATATCGAAAAGGTGGCCATTGCCTGGAAACAGGCGGGGATCAAGACGGTGCGTCAGGCGAAGAATCGATCCAGTCGTTATGAGAAGATTGTCTACAGCGTGATGAAGGCGCTGGGCCGCGGGCAGAATGAGGTAACCCAGACGGAGGCAGATTACATCCTTGGCTGGTACCATGGCCTGGGCTTTTCCGAGGAGGTGATCCTGCTGGCATGCCAGAAGGCGGTGCTGGCAACGGAGAGTAACCGGATTGCCTATACGGACGGGATTTTGAAAAACTGGCATAAGGACGGTCTGAAGACCACTTCCCAGATTCAGAAGGCTGAAGAAAAGAGGGCGGCGGCCGGCTCGGGGTCAGAGGGAACTCCGGGCACCGGCATACCGGCAAAAAGAGGGAACGGTGTCAAAGGTGCCACTTCCGGTATGGTACATCTGCAGTATGCCGGCAGGGATATCGACTTTGACAGTCTTGAAAAAGAAGCGTTGAAAAGGAGTTTTTAATCAGATGAATGCAGCAAAACTAAGCCGATTGGTCATGGAAATTGAGAGGGAATACGATTTTACCAGACAGGAGCATGCCAGGGAACTGGCAAAAAGGCAGCAGGAAATTGAGGAAAAACTCCCTGCCTATAAGGAACTCTCTGAAAACCACAGGGCAGCAGCGTTAGGGCAGCTTCGCAAAAAACTGGCACAGCCGGGTTCTTTCGAAAGGCAAAACGGCTTTTTCGGCGGTTATAATCTGTATGGCCTGCCCCAGACACAGATGTCTCTGGAATGGCCCAAGATGGATACCGTGCCGGGATGGGGCGATAAGCAAAAAGAGGCGCAGAATACCGCAGCCAAGGAATCTGTCGTAGCGACAGCTGAGGCGGCAAAACCGGCGGAGTCTACTTTAACGCTGAAAGAGCAAAAGAGAAAACTTCTTGAGGATAACGGTTATCCGGCAGATTACCTCGATCCCATCTGTACCTGTAAGGAATGCGAGGATACTGGATTTTTACGAGATAAATACGGCGCAAGAAGGATCAGTTGCCATTGCTTTTATAAAAAGTTGTCCCTTCTTTTGGGAAAGGATTCCGGGCTTTATGACCTTTTGGAGACCGAGAATTTTGATCATCTCTCCGAAGAATTCTATGAGGGCGAAGATTTAGAAAGTTTCCGCAGAGCAAGGGATGCGGTTATGGAATTTGCACAAAATGGAGGAAGGGACTATCGCAACTTCTTCTTTTATGGTAATATAGGTACCGGCAAATCGTTTTTATCATGCTGTGCAGCCAAGGAACTGCTGGATCAGGGCAAGGAAGTGCTTTATTATTCATCGGCCCATCTGTTTGACGAGCTGGCCAAACAGAATAAATCCGGTGGCAGCGGCGAAGAAGATGCATCACCCCTGATGCGTACCCTGTATGATTGCGATCTGCTGATCCTTGATGACCTCGGAACAGAGTGGTTTAACAGTTTTGTATTCTCAGAGCTGTTTACCCTGGTCAATGAGCGGATCAGGCGCCGGAAATCCACTATGATCTCCACGAACCTGACGCTGAAGAACCTGACAGAGATTTACTCTGAAAGAGTGCTGTCCCGGATCACCAGCAATTACATGCTCTGCAAACTGACAGGCCCCGATATCCGTATGGAAAAAGCGCGCCGTCAGCAGGTAGCAGCTTCTGCATAAAAAAGTCCGAAAAGGAAAGGCGGCATCCATGTCTGAGCGCGAAGAACTGAGAAACTTAGAGACCATCCCGGTAGGCAGTCTGGGATTGATCCCTGCGGAAGGCTGCAAGGCCTTGGGTGAAAAGATTGATAAGTACCTTGTCAAATGGAGAACGACCAGAGAGAACGAGCATAAAAATTCCCTCGCTTTTAAGGGGTATATGAGAGACTCCTATCTGTTAAAAGCAAGAGTTCCCAGGTTTGGCAGCGGTGAAGCAAAGGGCGAGATCATGGAATCCGTCAGAGGATATGATCTGTACCTGATCGTAGATGTGGCAAACCATTCCCTTACCTATAGTTTATGCGGACATGAAAACCATATGTCTCCTGATGATCATTATCAGGATCTGAAACGAATCATAGCGGCAGTCGGTGGCAAAGCAAGACGGATCACGGTCATCATGCCGTTTTTGTATGAAAGCCGCCAGCACAAGCGCACAGCAAGGGAGTCTTTAGACTGTGCCATCGCGCTGCAGGAGCTAGTCAGCATGGGTGTTGACAACATCATCACTTTTGATGCCCATGATCCCCGTGTACAGAATGCGATACCCTTAAGCGGTTTTGAGACCGTGCAGCCCACCTATCAGTTTATCAAGGGACTGCTCAAGCACGTGCCGGACCTTTCCATCAATTCCGGTCACATGATGATCATCAGCCCGGATGAAGGCGGTATGGGACGTGCGATCTACATGGCCAACGTCCTTGGACTGGATATGGGTATGTTCTATAAGCGCCGCGATTATACACAGATCGTTAACGGCCGCAATCCCATTGTAGCTCACGAATTTTTGGGCAGCAGCGTGGAAGGAAAAGACTGCATCGTCATTGACGATATGATCTCCTCCGGAGAAAGCGTTCTGGAAGTGGCAAACGAGCTGAAGAAGAGAAAAGCCGGCAGAGTCTTCATCTGTGCAACCTTCGGATTGTTCACCGGCGGACTCGAGCGGTTTGACAAGGCCTATGAGGAGGGCCTGATCCATAGGGTGCTGACGACGAACCTTGTGTACCAGACACCGGAGCTTTTATCGAGAGAGTATTATATCGACTGTGATATGAGTAAGTACATCGCATACCTGATCGATACCTTAAACCATGACGCATCGATCTCCGATCTGCTCAATCCCAGTGACCGTATCCAGGCCATCGTCCAGAAATACAATGACGGGGCGCTGTCAGACTGAGATAACGGTTAGAGGGTTTGATGAGAGGAATTAATGACAGATTGCCGATAGCTGCAATCCGATCGATGAAATCTCTTGAGATTCATGAAAAGATAACTATATAAAAAGTAAGCCGGAGAGCTGTTCTCCGGCTTACTTTCTTTATGTTATACATTTCTGCGCTTCCCTGATGCTTTCGGATCGCTGTCTATGAATTCTTGTGTTTCTTTGCATATTTCCCCACGGTCTTGCCTGCTGCCAGTCCGATCTTGTTCAGGCCGGGCTGCATCAGATGCATATTGTCTGCGTGGAAATACTCTCTTCCCAGGGAAGGCGTTTTGGAATAGGCCATGATGAAATCATCATTTTCATTGCAAAGCGTTACCTGCGCCTGCTGGATCTTTTTATAATAGACACTCCATTTTGTGCCGTAGGGATCGGTATCAGCGCCGTAGTAAGAGGGGATCACGATCACAAAGCATTTGGTGATGTCTGTCTTTTTCTGAACCTTCGAGAGCATTTTTTTAACATTTTTGATATGCTGTTTACCGGACATGTTGTTGTCGCAGCTTCCGTCAGTATTTCGCTGCATAGCCAGGGCGTCGCTTTCTCCCTGCATCCATACCATATAGACATGACCGATGGAATAGCCGGCCTTCCTGGCTGCTTTCTCGGCGGCGTTGACTCTGCTGATGATGCCCTTGTAACGGTCGCTGGCCCAGGATTGGGAGCCGCTTCCCATCATGGCAGCGGGAACGGCCAGGACTGGGGTTTTTGTCTGTTCGTAGTAGTTTTTGATAAAGGAAGAAACAAGAGAGCCGGTGGCATAGTTTTCTTTTCCGAAAACACTGTTAAAGTATTTATCGTTCTCTAACTGTCCGAAAGGTTCATAGAAGGCGGAGATCTTGCCGGCAGCCGTTACGGGAAGATAGGCCTTGGCGGCTTTGGAGGAAACGTTCGTTGCCTCGGCGGCGTTGCCATGTCCCATCATATTGCTCTGTCCCGCAAAGACGATCACATCAATGGTTTTCTTTTTTGCATAAGAGTCCTGCGGGAAAAAGAGAACCAAAAGCGCGGCGATCAGGAAAAGCCGCAGACAGTATGCGCCATACTTTTTCATGAATGATATCCCCCTGAGTTGATCATTAGTTTTCGCTCCGGTTTTCATTCCGGAATATTGGCTTGCCGGTGTTAACCGAATGTCCGGATCTCCAGATAGCCTACCAGATTCTTCATCTCAAAATCATCGATGATACCTTCCGTCGGATCATAGTAAACGCCATCGTAGATCACCAGGTAATGGGAATAGCGACCCATTTTTTCCATTAAAATGGCACATTTCGGAAGTGTGACTTCAGCGCCCTGGGTATAGATAATGGTGCCCTCGTGTGCCAGTCCCAGATAATCCAGGGTGTCCACCATTTTGCCCATGCTGGCCTGCCAGTCGCGGCAGTGCATGATCTCACAGGCCTCGTCCAAGGTGACGCCTGCCAGCATTGCGATACAGGTCTGTCCGCAGAGACCGTCATTGGGCTGGGTGATCAGCTTCATGCTGTCAATTTTACGGATGGGTTCTTCAAAGGAATATGGGCTTTCGCCGCCGATATAGGCTTTGCGGTTCGGGATCGTGAAGCGGATATCGATACCGCTTGTCTTACCTGCAAGAAGAGTGGTCAGGGAATCTGACAGCGGGATCCGGTACATGCCTTTTCCCAAAGGTTCCAGGTCGCTTGAAAATGATTTTTCATCCATGGTACCCTCAACGGTCAGGGTTCCCTGGGTGTCACAGACTTCCCAGACATTAAAGGGAATCTGAATAAAACTGATATTTCCTTCAGTGATGACGGATGCAGAAAATTGATAATACATAGTAGATACCCCCGTTTGAGAAATGATATGGAAATTATAACATGAAAAGCCGGATTCGGGCAACGGGATTTGTAATTTGGGGAAGATTCTTCAGGGCTGACAGAGTTTGCTGTTATAAAACATAGTTAGTCATTGCTATAGTCTGATGGTACAAAAAATAAAGTCATCTTCAGGCAGTTTCTTATTCCTTCGGGAATTCGCTGATCACATCGCTTGCCCCGCAGACATAGTCTAAGGACAGGTTCATTTTGCTGGCAAACCATATGGCGATATCGATCGAGATCCTGGTCCGTCCGCTTTCATAGTCGGAGTAGGTCCTTTGCGTCACGTGGATCAGAGAGGCAACCTGCCATTGGGACAGGCATGCCTGACAGCGGATCGCACGGAAGCGTTCATGACATTCCATATCCTGTTACCATCCGATAGTTATAGTGTTTTTGTGTGGGTAGGATTGTTTGTAAGGGTGCTGTTTTGTTATTCCTCTAAGCTTTGAGGAAAACTGCTGCGCTCTTTTTGCTGCTCATCCGGCTGAACCGTCGGATGATCGCAATTACCGGGAAAACCGTTATTGATTTGACTGATACCGAAAAGGTAATCCAATGAGACATTAAAATGCCTGGCCAGGGCAATAGCCTGGTCTACGGGAATCTGGCTCAGACCTTCTTCGTATTTGGCATAGGTCATTCGCTTGATCTTCAACATGACTGCCAGCCTGGTCTTGCTTTCGTGATATTCTTCACGGATCTGGCGGAGTCGGTTTTCGTACTGTTTCATTGTGTTTCATCCTTTCGAAGTTATTCATAGTGTATTGGCCTCGCATTTTCATGTTGGGCTTTACACTAGCTGCTGTGTATTTGCAGAAAACACTCCCCTCATGCAGAAACCGGGACAAAAACTGTCCCGCTTCCATAAATGAGTATAGATGGAACAGAGCGGAAAAAAGTAAAAGTGACCATATAAACACTAAGTTTTTATAAAATGGGTGAGTGGTACCGGATTTGCAATTTAAATTTTCTAACCGATTTTTGAATTGAATACGGAGATACCGGATTTGCAATATATATTTTTCTGGTGATTTACTAACGAAAAAAAACGTGTTATAATTGCATGGATTGTGGTCTTGATGATCAAAGACACAAGATGATGTAACCCATGATGCCGCAAGAAGGGAAGGCGGCATGATGTTTGCAACAATGAGGGATAATCAGGTATGGGTCAAAAAGTGAGGCTGACGGGGCGGCTGCAGATGTACATGCAAGTGACGCTTTTGCTGGGTGTGCTGCTCGCCTTTGTGGATATCTGGATCTACACGATCGATTTAAGAGCCGGTCTGGTGCTTTCCGGTTTTGTCGTTTTATATTTAATCCTGTCGCTGATCAATGTGCATTTTGCAAAGACGGTCCTGGCAAAGGAGATGATCAGTTTTGCCACATCTTATGGGCAGATCCAAAAGATGCTGCTGCGGGATTTTGAAGTGGCCACGGCGATCCTTGATGACAGTGGCAAGATCCTTTGGACGAACCGGGAATTTGAGTCGGCCATTGGGAAACAAAAGGGTTTTTCCAAGGATATCCGAAACTATTTTCCTTCTATAACAAATGAACGTTTCCCCAAAGAAGATAATGAGCTGACGCAGGTCAGTTTTTCCCATGGCGATTTGGAATATACAGCCAAAATGCGGCGTATTCCCCTTCGGGAAATGGTGGAAAACAGCGACATCTTCACGGTGGATGAAGGCTTTGACGGCTGCATGGTAGCCCTTTATCTCTTTGATGAAACGGCCTTAAAGCTGGCCCTTCGTGAGACAGATAATCAATCCCTTTGCGTGGGGCTTTTGTATATCGATAATTATGAAGAGGCGCTGGAAAGCGTCGAAGAAGTACGGCGGTCACTTTTGACGGCTCTGATCGAAAGAAAGCTGAATAAGTATTTTGCCTCTTATGACGGTATTGTAAAAAAACTGGAAAAAGACAAGTTCTTCTTAATATTACGTAAGCAGTCTTTAAAGCAGCTTCGTGATAACCGCTTTGATCTTTTGGAAGACGTTAAGACAGTCAATATCGGAAATGAGATGTCGGTGACCTTGAGTATCGGTATCGGATCGGACGGTCTTTCTTACGGACAAAACTATGAGTTTGCCAGAACTTCCATCGATCTGGCGTTAGGCCGTGGCGGTGATCAGGCGGTTGTTAAGACTCCCGAGGGTGTCAGCTATTACGGCGGTAAGAGCCTGTCTATTGAAAAGAATACAAGGGTAAA
>JAFZNL010000134.1 GCA_017550925.1 Lachnospiraceae bacterium
CCGTCCGGATCATATCATTGCCATGCATGGACCTTTTACGAAAGAGTTAAATGAAGCGGTCATGGAGCAATATGAGATCCGTCATCTGATCACCAAGGACGGAGGCGTATCCGGTGGCTTTCCGGAAAAGATCGAGGCGGCCCGGAATGCCGGTGTGTCCGTTCATGTGATCACAAGGCCTGCTGTGGAAGAGGGGGTCAGTGTTTCAAAGGCCTGCAGGATCGTTACGGGAAAATTCACTGAAGCGAAAACGGAAACGAAAACAGATAAAGCATCGCTTCATTCATCATATTCGCCCCGGATCACGCTGGTCGGTACGGGTATGGGCGCTGCCACCGGCCTGACCGTTGAGGCGATAAACGCCATTGAAAATGCGGATATGGTATTCGGTGCTGAACGGCTTTTGCAAAGTGTGAAGGGGATCTTCGGGCAAAGCGATATTTGCGACAAAAATCTGATAGCGAAGTACAGAGCAGAAGATATCATACCGATCCTGGAAGAACAGCGGCCGGATATCGCAGCCATTGTTTTTTCCGGAGATACCGGCTTTTACAGCGGTGCGAAAGGAATGGAGCAAAAGCTGAAGGCCTGGCGGCAGGATTGCAATATCCGGATACTGCCGGGTATATCATCGGTTTCCTGTCTGGCAGCGAGACTTGGAGAGACCTATGAGGACGCTGTTTTATTGAGTCTGCATGGAAAAAACAGCGCACAGGACATCGGCGTTCTGGCGGATCAGGTTAGGTGCAACGGCAAGGTGTTTGTACTGCTTTCCGGCGCGGAGGATGTCAGAAGGATCGCGGAAAAACTGAAAGAAGCGGATGTTGAGGCCAAGATCATTGCCGGAATGAATCTCTCATACGAGAACGAGAGTATCCGGCATTTATCTCTGAAAGAGGCGTCAGGATTTGAAGGGGAAGGCGTGATCTCGCTTATGATCCGAAACAGCGATCCTGTCAGAAGAGAACTGCTTCCGGTGAAAAATGATGAACAGTTCATCAGGGAAAAGATCCCCATGACCAAAGCGTGTATCCGTCACGAAAGCCTGATCCGTCTGGGACTTCGGCAGGGAGATATCTTTTATGATATCGGCGGCGGAACCGGTTCTGTTGCCATAGAAGCAGCGGGCTTGGATCCGGACCTGCAGGTTACGACCATAGAAAGAAAGGCGGAGGCAGCAGATCTGATCCGGGAGAACGTGAAGCGGTTCGGTCTTTCGAATGTGACCGTGGTGGAAGGTGCTGCTGAAAGCGTGCTTCCTGCTATGAAAAAACCGGACTGTGTATTTATCGGAGGCAGCGGCGGTAAACTCTCTGAGATCGTTTCCCTGTTGCGTGAAAAGGGAGAGGGTATCCGGTTTGTGATCACTGCGGTAAGTCTCGAAACCATCGAACAGATCAGAAAGGTGATGGAAGCGTACGGGATAGAAAATGAAAAGGAGACAATGATCTCGGTTACACAAGTGGCAAAGACGGGAGAATATCACATGCTGAAGGCGGAAAATCCGGTATGGATCTTCTCGTTCACACTGTGACAGCTGATCCGGTGATCAATATCACAAATGCGACTTGTCAAGCAACGTGACTATCAGTTTATCAGACAGGGTGGAAAATATGGATCATACAAGGAAAAACAGGATCATGCTCTCAGCGCCGCGAAGCGGCAGCGGAAAGACAACGGTCACCTGTGCGCTTTTAAAGACGCTAAAAGACAAGGGGATGGATGTGGCCGGTTTTAAGTGCGGACCGGACTATATCGATCCCCTGTTTCATAAAAAGATCCTTGGGATCGAAAGCAGAAATCTGGATACCTTTTTTGCCGGGGAGGATGGCGTCGGAGCGATCCTGTCCGCAGCCAGGCAGGACTATGCTGTGATCGAAGGGGTTATGGGGCTTTATGACGGACTGGATGTGGGTGGGACAAAAGGCTCCGCCTATGAGATCGCGGATCTGACGGATACGCCCATTGTCCTTATAGTTGACGCGTCCGGTGTGGGAAGGACTGTGATCTCTCTGATCAAGGGAATGTTGCTTGATGATGAAAAGGGACTGATACGGGGCTTGATACTCAATCAGATCACGCCGCATTTTTATGAAAAACTGAAACCCGTTCTGGAAATGGAACTAAGATCCATGAGAGAGGATGTCAGGCTCTTTGGCTTTTTCCCGAAGGATCCGAAGATCAGTATTAAAAGCAGACACCTTGGACTGATGTTGCCGGAAGAGGTGGGTGATATCAAAGACAAACTTGAACAGGCGGCTAAGATGCTGGAAGATCATGTGGATGTGAACGGGCTGATCTCGCTTATGCAAGAGGCGGGGGAGAAGGAAGACGCATCAGTGACGGAAAAAGCACAAGAGGCAGAAAATCCGGAAAGGATCCATGTGATATCATCCGGGCCGAACCTGACCCTGGCAGTTGCTTATGATGAGGCCTTCTGTTTTTATTACAAAGACAATCTGGAACTGTTTGAAAAACTCGGCGTAACCATCCGGTACTTTTCCCCGCTGCATGATAAAAGCCTTCCCGAAGGGATTGACGGGATCTTACTTGGCGGTGGTTATCCGGAGAACTATGCGGAAAAGCTCAGCGCAAATGCGTCCATGCGTGCCGCCATCAGAAAGGCGATAGAGGACGGGATCCCTTCGCTGGCAGAATGCGGCGGATTTATGTATCTTCATAAGTCTGTCACTGACAGGGAAGGCAGATCATATGAGATGGCGGGCGCCTGCGACGGTGCGTGTTCTTTTGCCGGCCACTTGGTACGGTTCGGGTATTTGGAGGTTGCAGCGGTAAATGAGCTGCAAAAAGCAGTGATGACAGCCAATCAGGTCATGCGTTATAATGACGGTAATGAAAATGAGATCCTGGAAAGCATGGTGGGACTTCGGGGGCATGAATTCCACTACTATGAAAGCAGTGATAACGGAGATGCGCTGAGGGTTTGGAAACCGGACCACAGTATGCTGCGAAACGCAATGATCTGCAAAAACAACGGTATCTGGGGATTTCCGCATTTTTATTATCCTTCTGCACCGAGATTTGCGGAGAATTTTGTTTTGCGCATGAAAGAGGTGTCCTATGGAAAATTCAAGTAAATTCTTTGCCAACACAGACTGCGAGTTTTATCCCTGTCATAACAGCGGCGGGGAGATCAACTGCCTGTTCTGCTTTTGTCCCCTGTATGACCGGCCGTGTCCGGGAACGCCCAAAATGGTGGAAAAGGACGGCAGGATGGTAAAAAGCTGCATCGACTGTATATTTCCCCATAAACCGGAGAATTATCAGATCATCATGTCAATCCTGAAAAGCAAGGACAGCCCCTGAGCACACTCTTTTAGAGAATGCCGGGGCTTATATGCAACCATTTCGGTTTTTTTTCTGTTTTATAGTCAGCAGGGTGAAACTTTAAAAACATATTCATATAGTTTTCAGCATAGTTCAGAAAATAAAAAACATCTTGACAGGATAACAGTGTTATGTTTATAATCCGTCTTGTAACATAACAGTGTTATTTAAGCGTGTGGGGACAAAAACAGCTATGGGGAATGACAACAGCAAGGAAACTGTAGAAAAGCTCTTGCAAAGTGCCAAGAAGGAATTCATAGAAAAAGGCTATATGAAGGCATCCCTCAGAAATATATGCAAGGATGCGGGAGTGACCACCGGTGCTTTGTATTTTTTCTTCAAGGATAAGGATGATCTGTTCCGGGGGGTTGTGGGAGAACCTTTGCGACAACTGCATGGGATCCTTCAGTCCCATATGCTGGAAGAAATGGAAGAATTAAAGAGTTATACGCCTGGAATGCAGGTCGATCTGGAGAATGATAAAGCGGTTGCAATAAAGGTGATCAAACTCCTGTTTCAGTACAAAGAGGATTTTGAGCTGGTGATCACGGGGGCACAGGGATCCGGCCTGGAAAATGTGATGGATCAGGTCGCGGATCAGCTGAATATCCATTATTCAACCGTGTTTTGCGCAATGAGGGGATACACATCAAAAAAGCAGATGACAAAGGAAGATAAGTTCATCGTACACTGGATGGCCCATGACCAGGTTGATATTTTTATCCATTTGCTGACCCATTGCAAAAATGAAAAAGAAGCGTTGCGCCAGTTCGATGCACTGTTCGGCTACATCATCGGCGGGTGGTATGGCGCGATCAAAAGCATGAAACAGTTCTGATCATAAGGTGGAACCTGTGGTTCCGCCTAAAAAATACACAATACATAACGGTGTTATGTGATGCGCCGTGACAGATAGGAGGAGTTTATGAAAGAAAACTTTCTGGAGATCAAAGACCTGAAAAAGAGTTTCGGAACAGGAGAGGCAAAGCAGGATGTACTCAGGGGCATGGACTTTACGGTCAGCAAAGGCGAGTTTTGCGTACTGCTGGGTCCTTCCGGCTCCGGCAAGTCCACCCTTTTGAACATCATCGGCGGGATCGATACCCCGGATGAGGGTTTTGTCAGCATCAACGGTGACAAGCTGGAAGAGATGAATGAGCGTCAGCTGACGTTGTATCGGAGAAAGCATTTAGGATATGTCTTCCAGATGTATAACCTGATCCCTAACTTAAATGTGAAAGAAAACATCGAAGTGGGCGCTTATCTGTCCGACAAGCCCCTGGATGTAGAGGAAGTGATCACCACCCTGGGGCTGCAGGATCACAAATATAAATATCCGAATCAATTATCCGGCGGACAGCAGCAACGAGTTTCCATCGGAAGAGCGGTAGTCAAAAACCCCGATATCCTGATGTGCGATGAGCCCACCGGAGCCTTGGATTACAAAACATCCAAGGAGATCCTGGCACTCATCGAAGATTGTAACAAAAAGTACGGCACCACCGTGATCATGGTAACCCATAACGAAGCCATCAAGTATATGGCAGACCATGTGGTAAAACTCCGTGACGGTGTGGTACGTCATAATGACATCAATGAAACGAAGATGACGGCAATGGAACTTGATTGGTAAAAAATAAAGGAGTCTAACATGAGAAATCCATTGATACGAAGAATTCCGAGGGAACTGAAATCGGATTGGCATAAATATCTTGTGATCATCATTTTTATGGTGATGATGATCGGTCTGATCTCCGGCATGTATGTCGGACATGACAGTATGCTGGCTGCGATCTATCAGGGTCAGGATCAGCTGAACTTAGAGGACGGCAGTTTTGAACTGGCGCACAAAGCATCGCAGGAACTGCTGGAAGATATCAGCAGCGGGGAAAAAGCCGATGTCAGATCCTACTTCATCGAGAAAGGGATGAAAGAGGCTGACAGAAAGGTGGCAGAGAAGATCGATGAAGAATTGGAAAAGAATGTCACCCAGGCCATCGAAGATGGGGTCCGCGCCCAGTGCGAAGCTTTGGGACTGACCGATGAGGCCATGATACAGGAGCAGATCGATGCAGCCATGAAAGAGTCCTTTGATACCGCGATGGAAGAAGCGCGGGAAACAGAGGATTTCAAAAAAGCA
>JAFZNL010000135.1 GCA_017550925.1 Lachnospiraceae bacterium
ATCAAAGGAAAAGAGTTCCTCAAAGGCGCCCCGTCCCATGACATCCATGATCCGGTCATCGTACTCAGGGCCCGCAGGATCAAAGCCATAAGGTCCGTCGTCCTTCAGCTTATGGGACAGATCTCCGCTGGCGATATAAACCGTCCGTTTGCCAAGAGTTTTTGCCACCTGCCCGATGGCCATTCCCATGCGGTAACTTTCTGAAAGCGGCAGACCGGATAACCCGATCCTGACCAGCTGAAAATCGGTATACTCCTGCAGGATAAAATAGAGCGGAACCATGCTGCCGTGATCAAGGGCTTTGTTTTTCTCACCCAATATCCCGGCAGATATTCCCTCAAAATCTGCTTCCTGGCAAAGCGCCGATACAAACTCCTCATCATAGGCCACTTCCATCTTCACCTGAGGTGCCCGAAAATCCGCAAAAGATCCCTTCGCACCGTTTCCCGGCGAAATATGGAAATAGTCAGCATACATGATACTGTGGGGCGATGAGATCACGATGGTATCCGGTTTCAGCTCAGCGATCTGCTTTGCCACGCTCCGATAAGCCTCTGTTGTTTCCTGTATCACAGATTCTCCGCCTCGTCCCACTTCCGGAACGATCATGGGCGGATGCGGTACCATAAAGCCTGCTATGATCGACATACTTTGCCTCCTCTCATCATTTACCTTATCTATTACACGTTACCCTCATAAACATATTTCAGTTTTTCTCTTGCCACATCTGCCAGGCGGTAGATGTCCTTCACCGGCGTCGGTCTTCTGTCTGCATACCGGCTCATGGGGAAAAATCTGGTGATGTGGAGCGGTATCTCCTTCCCCAGTTTTACTTCCAAGGCTGCCACCCAGGATGAAAGTGCCCGCATCTCCTCTTCGGAATCATTCTCGCCGGGTATGATCAGCGTTGTCAGCTCCATGTGGGACTGCTCTGCTGCTCTTGTGATAAAAACCTTCACCATTTCCAGATCGCCTTTCAGCACATCCCGGTAGTAGCTTTCCGTAAAACATTTCAGATCGATGTTCATGGCATCGATATAGGGAAGCACTTCCTCTAATACCCAAAGGGAAACGCAGCCGTTAGAAACGATGGCATTCTTCATTCCCATCTCATGCACTAGTCTGGCAGTATCCCTCACATATTCATAGCCCATCAGCGGCTCGTTATAGGTAAAGGCTACGCCGATATTTCCGTTTGCCTGTTCTCTTTGCGCGATATTTGCGATGATCTCCGGGGGCACATATTCTGCCTCCGGTACGCCCCGCCCATCGGCCAGGGAAATCTCCACATTCTGACAGAAGGGGCATTTTAGGTTGCAGCCAAAACTTCCCACCGATAAGATCTTGCTGCCGGGATAAAACCTTGCCAGCGGTTTTTTCTCGATTGGGTCCAGGGCGATAGACGTGATCATCCCATAGTTAGCAGATGCTAACTTTTCGCCATCGTTTTTGCGTGCCAGGCATGCGCCGGTTTTTCCCTCTTCGATCGTGCAATGTCTGAAGCATATATCACAGGTCTTTGTCATACGCTGTCCCTCACATGCTTTTTGGCAAATTATACCACAAAGTATTCCATAAATACATCTGCATAAGCATTATCATTGTATCTGTCTGTGTATGAGAATCCATACCTCTCATACAGCCTGAGCGCAGCCTCATATCTGGACATGGAATCCAATACGATCCTGTGATACCCTTTGTTTTTTGCAGCACTGACCGCCTGATCAAGCAATTGATAACCGAATCCTTTTCCTCTGTAGTCTGCCGACAGATACAGCGCTTTCAGTTCGGCTGTCGTCTCATTGATCCGTTTGATCGCTACTGTGCCGATAACGTCATCGCCAGACAGCAGACACCAGAAGCCATCAAATTCCGTCTCAATCCTGTTATAAAAAGAATGCCGACCTTCCGGTTCAAAACGTTTCCCCAGTTCCTGAAAGCATTTATCCGTAAATTCAAACACCGCATCCTTTAATGATCCGTCATACGATACAATTTGCTCAGCCATCAAATCTTCTCCGTCATACCGAACCGTCATATTGAACTATTATATCGAAATGTCAAATTCCCCTGTATTTTACCATGCACTGAACCACGCCGAAGAACTCCCTGACAAGGTAATGGATCCCCACCGGCAGCAAGGTTGTGGCCGGTACGGTATGAACGTTGGTAAATCCCGCATGTTTTGCGATCAGCACGGCTCTGTATTCATGGAATCCGTTTGTAATGATCCCTGTCGAGGCATCCGCATCACCTATGATTTCTTTACTGAATTCCAGGTTTTCGATCGTATCCCGCGATCTGTCCTCTAGGATGATCCGGTCATTATCAATGCCATAGACCTCGGTGAGCTGCCGCCTGATGCATTCTGCTTCACTGATCTGCTCATCTATGCCTTTACCGCCGGATGCTATTAGGATCGTATCCGGGTTTTCCGTCGCATACTCAGCTGCCTTTTCGATCCGGACTCTTAAGGGATTGGAAGGCCTCTCTCCTACCAGCCCTGCTCCCAGTACGATGACATAGTCCAGATCCGCAGGCACATCCGCCGTCATGGCGCTGATAATCCTGCTTTCCACAAACAAAAACAGGATCAGTCCGATGACGAAAAGAGCGCGGTAAGTGATACGCAAACCCATTGGTATATTGATCAGCGGCTTTCCCTCGATCTCAGCTCTGAGCATCACAATACGAATGACAGAAAACAGTGCGATCAACGGCCAAAGCCATACCCAGGAAAGAGTGATCCCCGCGTACATAAGACATATGGCAAAGAACATTACCGACCATACGGTAAGTGGTGAATAGATACAAATGATCAGTTTCTTTATGATACTGCCTTTTGGTGACTTACGCAGAACACAGAACGATAAAACCATGCCTGCGATCATAACGATCAAAAATGTTGCGATTATCTGAACTTTCATTTACAAAACCTTACTCTTATTTCATTCATTCTTCAGCAAACCATGATTTCCTTATCACAGCAGCACTATTCTTCATACAACAAATACGGCTTTCTCTGAACCTTAAACGCTTCGATCTCCGACTGCCAGGAATTCTTGATCTCTTCTGCCGTTTTCCCCTCTTCGATCATCTTCCGCACCCTGTCGGTTCCGAAAAGCTTATCGATCCAGTAAGTACCGTTCCCATCCTTCTTTCCAAAGAAAGAAACATCCGGATGGGATTCCTTCACAGCCTTGTAAGCATCCATGACATATCGAAGATCGATCTGCTCCTGCCAGATCCTTTCCAAAGGGATCTCCCGCAGGTCTTTGCCATAACAGGTCTGCCCTTCAAATTGCGGATTCTTCGCACCGCTCATGGATTTTGGCGTAAACTCATAATCATTGCCCAACGACTGATCCCCATCAGTAGATGCAGCACCTTTTAAGTATGGACTGCCGTAGATCTCAAAGGGGTTCTCCGTCCCCCGTCCCACAGAAACAGCCGTATTCTCGAAATAACAGGTTGAGGGATATAAATATACTGCTCTCATATCTTTCAGGTTCGGTGATGGTCTGACTGATAAAGCAACCTTATCCCGGTGGGTATAATTCAGGCAGCTGATCACAGTCAGATCTGCCGCTCCCTGTCCCGCAGACAGCCATCCTTCTCCGTTGATCATCTGCGCCAGTTCTCCCAGGGTCATTCCATATACAACAGGAAGGGGCAGCCTGCCCACTCCCGATGCAAACGCATTCTCCAGGATTGGTCCGTCCACATAAAAGCCATTTGGATTGGGTCTGTCCAAAAGCACAATCTTCTTACCCGCCTTAGCGCAGGCATTCATCAGATGAAACATGGTAATGTGATAGGTATAATACCGTACCCCCACATCCTCAATATCGATCACCAGCACATCGAACTTATCAAGGTCACTGCCTGACGGTCCCACCGATCCGGATCCGTATAAGGAAAGGATCGGCACTCCGGTTTTCTCATCCACACCGCTGCCGACAGACTGTCCTGCATCCGCCTCTCCCCGAAAGCCATGCTCAGGCGTAAATACTGCAGTCACATCCACTCCCTTTTCGAGCAGCGCATCCAGTATATGTTCACCTTCAGATACTGTAGGAAGGGGTGTCAGCGAATCGTCTGCTGCATCAGAACTGTCTGCATGATCCTGTGAATCATCTCCTGTCGTTTCGCTATTTCCTGCAGATGCTCCGCCACCTACAACGCCGGTCTGATTAGAATAGATAGCAACTCTTTTCCCTTCCAGAATGGGCAGGTAATCATCGAATCGCTCATCGCCGTATACCAGCGGCTCCCGACTTTTTATTCCCTCTGCATCTTCGTCGCTTTCTGTATTTGCTGCGCTTACATCACCATCTCCGGTTTTGCTGCCTCCTGCCTCATCCGTTACGATCTCCTGCATACCATCATTGACCGGAGACAAACCTGCATCTGCTGTATCTTCCTGATCCCTCTGATCAGCGGGTACCGTCTGCTCTTCCACATCTGTATCAGCCGCTTCCTGCGCAGCATCAGATGCAACAGCCGCCTGATCATTTGCTGGATCCTGGGTCAACTGCGTGCTTTCACTTTTGCCACAGCCAACCAATAAAAAAACGATGAGGAAAACCGGGATGATCTGTTTCAGACATGTTTTCAAACCATCTATCCTATGAAACCACGCATTACTTTGATTGACCATCCTTCTATCCTCATCGATCACTTATTTTTGCTTCATCGGTCAGCAAATCCTTCTTTTTCAGCCAGGCTCATCTGCCAACCCAAAGGGATCTGTACCTTTTATAGACCACTTTCGAATACCCGTCTCCCCAGTCATGGCTTTTTTGGAAGAACTTCTTTGATCTCATAAAATAAGTATCATCCACGCTGCCATATGCTGAATTACAGTCATCCCAGGTTACATCGATATAACTGATATGGCCATCTACCCAAACAGCATTCCACGCATGAGCATCGCCAAGCACGACGGATGCCGGAATCCCCAGAGCCTCCATCAGCATCTGAAAGGCATTGCTATATCCCTGGCAGACAGCTCTTCCGTTGATCAGCGCACCATACGCAGTCTGCACCGGATTATAACCGCCGTCCTCGCTTCCCTCATCATATCTGACATACCTGCAAAGATAATCATGGGCGGCGCGGATCCTTTCGGGCTTCGTATCATAGCTTTTTCGGATCTGCTTTGCTATCTTCTCTGCCCTGGTCCGCGCTTTGCGGATCTGCTTCTTCGTCACTTCCGGAGACACATCGTCATAAAAAGGCACCAACCGGAAACTGACATTTTCAAGATCATAGATATCGACCTCAAAATACAATTCATAATTGCATGCGGAATGATCCACCGTCTCTTCCAGGATCTTCTTGTATTTCTTATACTTCTTGTAAGGGCAGATCAGAAGTGTCCCAAAATCCAGATCTTCTATCATCCTCTTTGCAGTTTTTGCCGTCTGAACTGAATCGGTAAGCGTGATCGCTTTCCCGCTGCCCTGTCCCGCGCCGAGCCCTATGGGGAAGAACATAAAATAAAAAAGAATGATGATAAGGATCAGATTACACCGCTGACGGATCTGGCCTGACTTCATATACACCGCCTCCTCACATAATAAATGACACAAACGTTTGTTCCTGTACCTATTATGCAAAAAACGATGTCCAATAGAACTCCCGTCAATCGGCTCGCTCCACGAATCCGTGTAATGCGCTTACAAATTTCCCCTATCCAAGTATCTCTTTCAGCGTATCTACTTCAGCATCGGTAAGCTTTCTGATCTCACCGGGTTTCAATCCGTCAGCCGTAATGTTCATCACCCGCAGCCGCACCAGTTTCTTTACCTGATAACCGCACTCTGCGCACATCCGCCGGATCTGCCGGTTCAGTCCCTGGGTCAGCACAATATGAAAACTGCTACCCTTCACCTGCGTTACCCTGCAAGGCAATGTTGTCCTGTCCAGATCTTTTAAATATAACCCCTGTTCCATCTTATGAACTGCGTCCTGCGTCAGCGCATGATCCACCTGAACCAGATACTCTTTTTCATGACCGCCCCCGCCATGCATCATACTCCGTGACAGTGCGCCGTCATTGGTCAGAAGCAAAAGTCCCTCCGAGTCCTTATCCATCCTTCCTGCATAAGAAACCCGCTCCGGCGTTTCGATCAGGTCAAAGATAGTCTGATCAGCATGGGGATCAGCATGGGTGCACATAACGCCTGCCGGTTTGTAAAAAGCATAGACAACGGTCTTTTCCTGCAAAAGTGCTCTCTTTCCATCCACGCAAACAACATCTGCATCGGTACGAACTTTCATGCCGTTTATCGCCGGCTCACCATTTACCGTCACGCGTCCGGCTTCCACCAGTCGGTCTGCTTCCCGGCGGGAACAGATACCGGCTTTGGAAAGATATAGATTAATCCTGATCATTTCTTCATTCATATCTTACTTCACATATATCCATCGAACTTCTTGTTACGATTCAGCCGTATCAGGCTTTCTGTTTTTTCCATATCCCACCAGGCAGAATCCCACGACTGCACAGACAACGCCAATGATAAAGATCAGGATTGCCGCACCCACATGTTCCGTCAGCGCTGTCAGCGTATCGGTAAAGGATTCATAAGTCGCAGAATCGTGATAATAGGATATCAGCACCGCGATCAGGTTATTCAAAAAGTGCATGGTCATAGAAACAAAAATGCTGTCGCTCTTATACGCCGCGATGGTTAGGGACAGTCCGATGACACCCACAGTGAAAAACCGCAGGATGCTCATATGATAAACCGCAAAGACAAACGCCGTCACCAGCACCGCAACAACAGGCTTGTATTTTTCCTTCAAAGTTCCCATCATAAAACCGCGGAACAAAAGCTCCTCACCCAGCGCCGGCATGAGTGCCGTAAAGGCAACCAGCAAAAGAAGCGGCTGACCCTGCATCCAGTCCTCTAAATCCACAACGCCCTGAGCGCTTTCAGGGAAAAGCGGTGCCAGAAACGCGCCCAGATACATGGCCAGCACCAGCGCACCGGCTCCCATCAAAAGTCCCCCCACCAGATTGATCAGTTTCGGACGATGAAAAGAAAACAGTTTCTTTTTATCCGCTTTGATATACCAGGCATACAGAAGCGGGCAAAGCAGAATCATGCCCTGCTGCACGCCCAGGCCCAAAAACTCCAGTTTTACGACAGCGTATGATCCCACATAGATCATCAAAAGCAGCGTTACCGTCAGCACTAAGATCACATCGCCGCCTCCGGGCATCTGGTCTTGTTTCATATCGCTTCGTTTTTCAAATATATGGATCGAGGTAAAGCCCTCGGAAAACAGAACCGCCTCACTGTTATAAAGCCGACTCAGCACCCAGATCGCCAGCAGACTGTAAGCCACATTGGTTAAAAGCACCAGCCCGTACAGTGCCAGGTTGCTTTCAAATCCAAACAAACTTTTGATCATCAACGCCACATTGACGATTGGCAGAATGGCCGTTTTTTGCGTCAGCTCCAGGTTGGGAAGCAGCGTTGCATAGCCGCCAAACATAAATATCAGCATCACCGGAGTCGCATAGTTATTAGCCTCCTTAAAACTCTTGGCAAAAATACAGGTACACATACACACCGCCGTCACCAGCATGGAGAAAAACAACATGACAAGCAACGTAAACCCAATACCCGGCATAAAGACTGAATAGTCCAGCGAAATATTCAGATCACTGTTCATGCCCATGGAACTCGACATGAGAAAAATGAGAGCCGCCGACATGGAAAACAGATTCAAAAATGCCGAAATGCAGGCAATGATGGATACCGCAAAAAACTTCGACAGGATCATCTCAAGATTCGTCACCGGAAGTGTCAAAAGCGTCTCTAATGTTCCGCGCTCTTTTTCACCTGCCGTCACATCAATGGCCGGATACATGGCGCCAAGAAGGACGCTGGTGATGATAAAGAACGGCAACAGGGATCCGATCTGATTTCCCACGGATTCTTCCTTGGAAGAAATGTCCGTTCTCTTCACAGAGATCGGTTCCATGATCTGCGTCACGTTCAGGCCGGCATTTTCGATCAGATCCTTACGCAACTGATCTTCATACAGATCCATCAGTGTGGACAGTGCATTTTTTGCGATCGTTGAATCACTATTTGCAGATTGATACCGGATCTCAAAGTTCCCGTCACTCGTCTGCGTTACATAGGCATTCAGAGTTTTTGCCTTCAGTGCACGTGTCCACAGATCTTCCCCGCCGTTAGCGGCAGCATTCTCTGCGGTTACATCATCCGTCGCATTTTCGGCGGCATCCTGATCGCCGGATTCGTCGTTTGCCTCATTCTCCTCTTTCTCAAGAAGTTTTTCTTCCACCTCTGCTGCCGTCATCACTTTCAACTTATAGTCGACTTTTTCTTTCTCCTCATTTAAAAGTGAGATCAGTTCGCTCTGCAGATTCTCAGGCACCTCAAAGGCAACATTGTAGGTTTTTTCTTCCTGTGAAGCAGTGACCGCACCGATGATGAAAACCATGGCAACGATCAGCAGAGGATACAGAATGATCGGCAATACGATCATCATTGCCATGGTCTTTTTATCTCTGCAAATATCCAAAAGTTCCCGCTTAAGGAGCGCTTTCACCGTACCTGTTCTCATGACTGCTCCTCCCCGCTCTTTTCTGTTTCATTTGTTTTCTCAATTGTATCCGTCATTTCCACTGTATCTGCTGATGATTCACTATTCTTATCATCCTGCGTGGAATTTCCTGCTCCATCCGAAGTCTCCGTTTCCTTTGCCATGATCACATGAAAAGCATCCCGCAGATTCTCCGTATCGGTCCGCTCCATAATTTCCTTCGGACTTCCCTCGCAGACGATATTTCCGTGATTGATCATCAGCACACGGTCACATAAAAACTGCGCCTCTTCCAGATAATGGGTGGAATACAGCACCGTCTTACCTGCTTCTTTTCTCGTCTTCATAAAACCTACGATGGCATCCGCGCTCAGGATATCCAGTCCCAGGGTCGGTTCATCAAAAATGTAGATATCCGGTTCATGGATCAGACATCTGGCAATGGACGCCCGCTGAGTCTGCCCGGTGGAAAGGCGTTCGATCCGGTTATCCAAAAACTCAGACATGTCCAGGACCTTCGATATCTCCTCCACTCTCTTTTCCGCCTCACTTTTCTCGATGCCGTAGATCTCCGCCAGCATCATCAGCATCTCGCGCACGCTCAACCGGTGATAGAGTTTGGTATTGCCTGACAGATAACCGATCCTTCTTTTCTGCTCTACGCTGTCCGTGATCCTGTCTCCGTTTTCGTCGGTTACCGTCACCTGTCCTTCCGTGGGATTCATCAAACTGCCGAGCATACGAAGAAGGGTGGTCTTGCCGGCGCCGTTCGGCCCCCGGATCCCCACGATCTCTCCCTGCTCCACTGTGAAAGAAATATGATCGACTGCGTAGAAGGATTCCTTTTTACTCTTCTTTGCGCCGATACCGCTAAGTGTACTTTTCTTTTTTCCGTTCTTTTCCTCGTCGGACAGGACAGTCCGCTCGAAGACTTTACACAGGTTTTCTGCCTGGATCATGATTGACCTCCATTTGACACTCATCAGTCAAATATATTATTCATCTTTTGTCTCTTGCGCAGCCACCCAAGCCTCGTACAGGTCCGGGCGACGCTCTTTTGTGCGAAGGATTGACTGCTCCCTTCGCCACTCAAACACTTTTTTATGATCACCGGATAAAAGCACATCCGGCACTTTTCTGCCTCTCCATTCGGCCGGTCTGGAATACTGGGGATATTCCAAAAGTCCGTCCTCAAAAGATTCATCTCCGGCGCTTTCGCCGCTGCCCAGCACCCCGGGCACCAGTCTTGCGATGGCATCAATCATCACAAGGGAAGGCAGTTCTCCGCCGGTAAGCACGTAATCCCCGATGGAAACCTGGTCCGTTACTACCTCTTCAATGACTCTCTCATCAATGCCTTCGTAGTGTCCGCACAGAAAAATCAGGTCATCTTCCCTGGCAAATTCCTCAGCCATTTTCTGATTAAAAGTGCGACCCTGAGGAGTCACGTAGATCACCCTTGCGCTGCCGGCTATCCGCTCCTTCACATCCTGCACGCAAAGGTAGACAGGCTCTGCCTGCATCAGCATTCCTGCGCCGCCGCCGTATGGATAATCGTCCACACTGGCATGTTTGTTAAATGCAAAATCCCGGATATTGACAGCCTCTGCACCGATGATCCCCTTTTCCATTGCGCGGCCGAGGATACTGGTATTTAAACTGTCTTCAATCATCTCCGGAAATAAAGTCAGTACATGGAAATTCATGGTTGTTCCTCAATATTTGTTATTCGTTTTTCGTCTTGTATTTATATATTGGTTATCATCCTTCCCGCTCGATCAGCCCCGGCATAAGGTGTGCTACTATCTTCCCTCCGGGCACGTCGATCTCTTTAATACATTCCTTGATCGAAGGAAATAAAAGTTCCTTCCCCGGTGCAACCTCGATGCCGTCAAAAACGCCGCCTGCCGCCTCGATGATCAGTACCTCATTGGCACCTGTGGGCATCACGGAAGTGACCGTTCCGATCAGCGCGCCATCTGTATCACGATAAACTGACAGTCCTTCCAGATCTGTCAGGAAGTATTCATCTTTTTTGAGCGTCACCGCATGATCTCTGTCCACCAAAAGCGGGCAGCTTGCATAAGGCGCGATCTCTTCCGGCGTCTCAATGCCCTCGAATTTCAGCACCACAAACTGACCGGACGTCTGTACCTTTTCTACTTTCACCGTCCGGCGTTCTTTTTTTCGTTCCAGGATAAACTCCTGGCCCTTCTTAAAACGCTTTATATCATCTGTTGTCGGAAATACCTTGACTGCGCCATGGACGCCATGGGGCTTGGTCAACACGCCCACTTGGAATTCTTCGATCATGTGCTGTTATCCCTTTCCTGATATATTTTATTGTTTCTTCTGTCTGTTATTCTCAATCAAACCACATCTTAAACAGTATACCATACATAATACAAAAGGGCACGTAAAACCGTGCCCTTTTCATCGTATTTCATCTGTCATCCATTAGAAAAACTGTGGCGACAGTCTTAGTCCAGAATCTGGACATCTACATACTTACCGGATTCCAGTGATGCCGCTTTGACAACACTGCGGATCGCCTTGGCAATCCTGCCCTGTTTTCCGATCACCTTACCCATATCAGAAGGCGCAACCCGAAGCTCAATGGTCACGTCTCTTCCTTCCTCTTTTTCAGTTACCTGTACCTGGTCGGGATGTTCAACAAGGGCCTTGGCAATAACTTCAACCAATTCCTTCATATCTTCCCTCCGATTCAGATACCTGCCTGTTTAAAGAGTCTTGCTACCACATCTGTGGGCTGTGCACCGTCAGCAAGCCATTTCTTAGCTGCTTCTTCGTTTACCTTTACAACAGAAGGTTCCTGATTCGGATCATAATAACCGATCTCTTCGATAAATCTGCCATCACGGGGAGCTCTGCCGTCAGCTACCACGATACGATAGAAGGGGGATTTCTTCTGACCCATTCTCTTTAATCTGATCTTTACCATTTTTCTTTACCTCCAAAAAAATATGATTATAGTGTTTTTTATCTATATGAAATCCAGTATCCGAACTGAACCACATATCAATTTAAAATGGCATCCGCCTGCCGCCGCCAAGGCCACCGAGACCGCCCATTCCTCCGAAACCGCGGCGTCCTTTTTTTCCGCCTCCCATCATGCCCGGAAGGGATTTCATCATCTTCTGGCTCTGCTCAAACTGCTTGATAAAGCGGTTGACCACTGCAATATCCACGCCTGCACCCCTTGCAATCCTGTGCTTGCGGCTGGGATTGAGAAGCTTGGGATTTCTTCTTTCTTCCGGCGTCATGGAAAGCACAATGGCTTCCATTCTTGCCATCTGTTTTTCATCAATGGCACCTTCAAGCTCTGAAGCGCTGACACCCATACCCGGCATCATGGACAGGATGGATGCAAGTCCTCCCATCTTCTTCATCTGCTTCATGCTCTCAAGGTAATCCTCAAAATCGAACCGGCCTTTTTTCATCCGGTCCGCCATTTCCTTTTCCTTCTCCTCGGAAATATCGATGCTCTCCTGCGCTTTCTCGATCAGGGTCAGCACATCGCCCATTCCCAGGATCCTGTTTGCCATACGGTCGGGATAAAACTGCTCAAGATCCGAGAGCTTTTCTCCCATACCAGCGTAAAAAATCGGCTTACCGGTTACGGCTTTCACGGAAAGCGCCGCACCGCCTCTGGAGTCGCCATCCATCTTGGATAAGATCACGCCGTCGATGCCGACTTTTTCATCAAACTGTTTTGCCACCGTTGCGGCATCCTGACCGGTCATGACATCCACAACCAGCACGGTCTGATGAACTTCAATATTCTCTTTGATCTGATGGAGTTCTTCCATCATCTGTTCGTCAATATGCAGACGGCCCGCGGTATCCAAGATCACCAGGTTATGGCCGTTCTTTTTGGCATGCTCAATGGCTGCCTTTGCGATATCCACAGGACTGTTCTGGTCACCCATGGAAAAGACTTCCACACCCTGTTTCTCACCGTTTACCTGTAACTGCTTGATGGCTGCGGGACGGTAAACATCACAGGCTACCAGTAATACTTTCTTGCCTTTGAGTTTGTACTTTCCGGCAAGTTTTGCTGTAGTGGTGGTTTTACCTGCACCCTGAAGACCGCACATCATCAGAACGGACATGGCCTTGCCGGGCTGCAGCTGGATTTCTGCTGCTTCCGGTCCCATCAGGGCGATCATCTCTTCGTTAACGATCTTGACCACCATCTGACCCGGATTTAGACCGCTGAGCACATCCTGTCCGATGGCCCGCTCTTCCACCGTCTTGACAAAGTTCTTAACAACCTTGAAGTTGACGTCCGCTTCTAAGAGCGCCATCTTCACTTCCTTCATGGCGCTTTTGACATCTGCTTCCGTCAGCTTGCCTTTGCTGCGCAGGTTCTTAAATACGTTCTGCAGTTTTTCGGTCAGACTCTCAAATGCCATAGCTTTCCTTTATGTATCTTACGATATCTGATTCAATATCTCTTCAACGAATTTTCGAATTTCCTCGGCATCCTGTTTTTCCGATGCTTCTTTTAGCGCCAAAACCGCTTTCCGGATCTTGCGGTCTTTCTCGATGCAGCCGAGTTTTTCTTCATATTCCTTCAGGATCTTGTCACATCGGTGAATCTGATCATGGACTCCCTGCCTGGAGATCCCGTAGGTTTCCGCCAGTTCTGAAAGGGACAGGTCATTTGTGACCGCGTCTTCATATATTTCCTGCTGTCTCTTTGTCAGAAGACAACCATAATAATCAAATAAAAGACCTTGTTCTACGATCTTCTCCATGTTTCATCACCGCGGACTATCATACAACAAAGAGAAACCCCCTGTCAAGTATTTTTTCTTGACAGGGCCCGTGTCATCATTTCTCATATCCGATTTCTTACTTTAAGCCGAAAAATGCAGCAATATTGTATATTGCCTGATCCATTTTTGCCGGATCGATAAATCTGTGGTCCGCACCTTCCTGCGGGATAAACTCAATCAGGTTCCTTTCGGCAAATTCCCTGCTTGCTTCAAAGGGCACGATCTCATCTTTTGTCCCGTGGATGATCAAAATATCGTCCGCGAATGACATATAGTCCTTTTCTGTAATATCCCCTTCGGACAATTCCTTCAGGAAATCCGGACTGATCGACACTTTTCTGTCAAATCCCACCATCGCAGGTTTCCCTTTTTCAATCTCTTTTTTCTCTTTATCCGTCATGATCGACTGTGTCAGGACATCATAAACATTCACGGCCGGACAGCGAAATGCAAGTTTATCAAAGGGACTGCCATTATCATAGATATAACGCAAAAACAGATAACCGCCGAAACTGGTTGCATATCCATAGAGATTTTGCACATCCCATCTGCCTTTGACATGATCGATCACCAGGCGAAGATAGGCGCTGCATTCATCGAGTTTCAGCTTCTTTTTTGCATCATTCCCGTGGCATGGCCAGTTAAATGTCACCACCGCCACCTGCTTATTCTTGGATAGCACGTGGTCAGCAAATCTCGCTGCCGCCTTATTATCCATATGCCCGCCAAACCCATGTCCGAAGACAATGACTTTCCGGATGTCTTTGATATCCGAATAATAAAGCTTACAACGGATACTATGCTTTTCTGCATTCACCGTAAAATACTTTTCCATCATATCTTTCCCGGGACAGCAAAAAGTGTTACTTCTTCACTGTTACTTTCACCTTCTGATAAGCGCCGTTTTGCGCATATACGTAAATGTAGCAGGTACCTTTTTTCTTCGCGGTTACTTTACCGGATGTACTAACGGTAGCAATCTTCTTATCCGTGCTTTCGTAGCGGACTTTTCTGTGAACGTTCACCTTCAGTTTCGTCGATTCCGGTGTTGCTTTTCCTTTCAGCTTAAAGGTCTTGCCCTTCTTTGCCAGAGTCACCTGATTCTTTTTCGCTACAGTAGTAACTTTCTTGAAGTTGCACACCTTTCCGCCCTTGGTCGCCACATGCACGGTATTGGACGTTCCCAGATGCTTATTGTCCTTATCAAACGCGGAAACCAGGAATTTATAATAGGTTCCTTTCTCTAGGCCTTTATGGGTATAACTGGTAGCGGTCACGGAGGTGATGCGCTCATAATGATTTTCCTTGCCGCACTTGTTACCGTAGATCACAAAGTATGCCGCGTTCTTCGGTTTCTTCCAGGTAATGGTAATGGCATTCTTGGTGGCTTTTTTCTGCTTTGCAAATAAGAATCCGAAGGTGGTTCCTTTCGGGTCGTTATCGTTCTTCAGAGATTTTACAAAAGCCTCTACCTGTCCTTCGGTTGCCGGCGTCTTGCCATCCAGGGTTGCAATGGCCGGTCCGTCTGTATCATCACCCGAGCCGGAGCCATCATCAACGGGGTCGCCGGGTCCCTTCGGGATCGGCTGGGTCAGTTTCACGGTGTAGACAGGCGTATAAGCCGAATAATCCTGAATGGTTGTATCTCCATCGTAGCCGTTGCGCATCTCATAGTAATACCGGAATCGAAGTTCGATCTCTGTACCCGCCGGGATTTCCTTGCCGGGGATCTGCAGGTAGATGAGTTTTACATCCATGGCACCATTCCAGATCTCACCGGTACCGTCACACTGGATCCACTTATCCGTACCCTTTACACGTGCCTCCGCATAAAAACGCATCGTGCCATTGTCTGCCAAAACATCCGTATACAGATTTTTCACACCGTCGCTGACAGTCTGGGTTACCTGTGCGACCGGCGCACCATTAAATCCTTCACCGGATATTCTCGGATCGGAAACGCTGGGGGCTTCCAGACTCAGCACGGCCATTCTCATGGTAGTGTCCTTACCGGCACAGGTCGTCGATGACCAGTCCGAAATGAAATTCTTCTCTGTGTCATCCAGAGCCCTGGCAGTGACAATATAACGCACTCTGACATACATGGTATGCTGGCTGTAATCTATATACAGGTAATCAGTTCCCTCAGAATCCTTTTTAATTGTATATTGTCCGTCTTTCAGTTGCTCCTTCAGACCCTTCGCCGTTCCGTCACCTGTCCACTCTACGTTATCGTCAGAAATTCTCACTCCTCTGAAAACCCATGCATAATCAACGATTCTGGCCGTGGCAGTTTCATCTACAGCATCCCAGGGACCAACAGTTCTTACTCCTGCGTCATTGACTCCGTAATTGTCCCAATCGGCTGTGTATTTCCAGTCACTATTCGAATCAAGGGACCAGTCCATCTGCGCTTTCATCGAGATCGAATCATACCCGAGAGCGTTGATCTTTGCCGGCCACCCTTCAGGATCCGTCTCAGACTGCGAAAAGAAGTTGCTCATTTCATTTCCCATGCTGTAAGTCAGATTCATCGCGGTCGCAGCATCTCTTCCCTTCA
>JAFZNL010000136.1 GCA_017550925.1 Lachnospiraceae bacterium
AGATCGTTATAGTAGATATAGCAGAGACATGCCGCGATAGCAATGGCCATATAAGTGATATTGACCTTGTAAAATGTCATGGGCAGGATCCCGGCCACCAGGACCACAAGGATCATCACGATGGTGAGTGTGTCCCTGTGCCGGAAACGCCTGCCCGTCATGATCATGGCAATGATCAGATAAACCAGACTGATCACATAGAAAATTTCATAAACAATAAAATACTGTCCGCGGGAATAACCATTATCATCGTAGTAAAAGACCCATCCAAAGAGGGCGCAAAAGATCTCGGTAAGCAGGTTCAAAAGGAAATAGACCCCTGCGACCTCGCCCTGATGATCCAGTCCAAGGGCTCCTGAAAAGAGCATGCCCAGCACCGGCGCGGTGGAAAACTGTACCACTGTCAAAACGGTCAGCACACCTTTAAAAGAAGGTTCGTAAAGACCGCAATGCACTGCATACTCCTCAGCTGCACACATCATGACGCACAAAAACGTCAGTACAAACCATTCTTTCTGGCGCTTGTGAAAGCCGGAGTAATTTACCACATGGATAGTCATGGCAAACATCAGTAATTCAGTTATGATGATCGTCGCAAGATAAAAAGTCATCCCAGATACTTCCCAATACATTCTCTAAGGACAGTCTTCATGTTACCCCTTTTCCATGCACCGCCTCTTTCAAAAATAAGTTTCTGCTAACTATCCCCTACTATCCCCTACATGCTTGCGCGATAAATTGCCAGCATTGCCTCTTCGTTCAATACCTTCGCAGAACCCTTCTCGCCGCCAACGCCGATGGCACACTTTTTCGCCATCTCCACCAGTTCTTCCTCTGTGGGTTCAACCCCAAGTTCCCGCAGATTGGTAGGCATCTTGATGCTTCTGTAAAAGTCCTCCACTGCTTCGATACCGCGAAGGGCGATCTCTTCGTCCGTTCCGGTCTCTTCCACATCCATGACATTGATGGCGAACTTCTTAAACCGCGGCAGGCAATCCTTGTAAACATATCTTGCCCAGCTGCCCCAGATGGCTGCAAGGCCGGCACCGTGTGCCACATCGTAAAGGCCGCCCAGCTCGTGCTCCAGCTTATGGGTCATCCAGTCGCCGCCGTCATTTCCGCAGCCGGTCAGGCCGTTGTGCGCCAGACTGCCTGCCCACATCACCTCTGCCCGGGCATCATAGTTATCCGGATCGTCCCTAAGGATCAGTGCGTTTTTCTTCACCGTGCGAAGCAGCCCTTCTGCCAGAGCGTCTGTGATCTCCATATTGCCGCCGTTGGTAAAATAGCGCTCCATGGTATGCATCATGATATCCGTGCAGCCACAGGCTGTCTGATAATCCGGCAGCGTCTTGGTCAGCTCCGGATTCATGATGGCGAATTTCGGCCTGCCAAAGTCGCTGCTGTAGCCGCGTTTTACAAGGCCTTCCTCTTTGGTGATAACGGAAGAGTCGCTCATCTCACTTCCGGTTGCTGCTATAGTCAGGATCACGCCAAGGGGCACCGCACCCTCAGCCTGTCTCTTATAATCATAAAAATCCCAAACATCCCCTTCGTTGGCCAGGCCGTAACCGATGGCTTTTGCAGAATCGATGGCGCTTCCGCCGCCCACTGCCAGCAGGAAATCCACATTTTCCTTCCTGCAAAGTTCAATGCCTTCGTACACCAGTCCTAAGTGCGGGTTCGGCACTGCGCCGCCAAGCGTCACATAACTGATCCCTGCAGCATCGAGCGTATCGG
>JAFZNL010000137.1 GCA_017550925.1 Lachnospiraceae bacterium
ACGGTAACCACGTCCATGTAGATATGTCTGCCGGTAAGTTTTTCCGCTTCTGCGATCACTCTGCCATGAGCGATCCGCACATTGGCTCCGAGAGCCCGAAATCCCTTCAGATGCTGGTCGATAGGACGAGCGCCGATGTTGCATCCGCCGGGGAGTGCAACCTCCGCTCTTTTATACTTCCCAAGAAGTGCGCCGATCAGATAATAGGATGCCCGGATCTTTTTGATAAACTCATTGTCCACAACCAGGTCCTGGATGCCTGCCGCATTGATCACGGCTGTATGGCGGTCCTGTCTGTCCACGGATACACCGATCTCTTCCATAGCCTGGATCAGCACATTCACATCTCTTACATCGGGTATATTTTCAATACGGACGGTTTCATCTGTCATGACAGCTGCTGCCAGTATCGCAAGTGCTGCGTTTTTGGCGCCGCCGATCTCTACTTCGCCCACAAGGGGATTCCCCCCCTTGATCACGTATTGCTCCATGTTTCACCTCAAAAGGACATAATTTTCCCAATACTTTTCCTATTATAACCCCAATATATTGTATTTGTAAATACGGATTTCCAAACAAATCGTACAGAATTCGTGATAAATCTCACAGAAAAGTGATAAATTTGCCCGTTACGATCACAAGAACAAGATATGCGATCAGGACCAGGTAACTTGCAGTATCCCGCAAATGATATTTCAGCGGTTTCATCTTGGTCCTGCCTACGCCGCCCTGGTAGCATCTCGCTTCCATGGCCATAGCCAGATCATTGGCCCTGCGGAAGGCCGAAATGAACAGCGGTACCAAAATAGGCACCATGGCCTTGATCCGTTTGATCACATTTCCACTTTCAAAATCCGCCCCCCTCGCCATTTGGGCCTTCATGATCTTGTCCGTTTCCTCTAAGAGAATAGGGATAAAACGAAGAGCGATGGACATCATCATGGAAATCTCATGTACCGGCACTTTGATCTTTTGCAGTGGCCGAAGGAGCTGCTCCATGGCATCTGTCAACTGAGTCGGCGTCGTGGTCAGTGTCATCAGCGATGAGCCGATGATCAGCATCACAAGGCGGATTGCCATATAAACCGCGGCTTTCAGACCTTCTTTTGTAATCGTAAGCTTCCAGAAGGTCATCAGGGTTTCCCCCGGAGTTAAGAACATATTGAAAACTGCTGTGATCAGCATCAGGATCACGATGGTCTTCAATCCCCTGACGATATAGAAAAAGGGAACTTTTGACAGCAGCACGCAGACAGCAAGAAAAATGCCCGCAAGCAAAAAGGGCACCGGCTCTCTGTAAAGAAACAGGGAAACGATATATACAATTGTGGCGATCAGTTTCACTCTCGGATCCAATCTGTGAAGAACGGAATCCGCCTGGTAGTACTGACCGATTGTAATCTCTCGGATCATGTATGGTCCTTTCTTATGCAAGGATCGCTTTTGCTGCTTCTTCAATTGTGGTGATATCTTCCCGGATGTCAAATCCCTTTGCCTTTAAGTCACGGCAGATATAGGTGATCTCCGGCAGTGCCAGCCCCGCATTTTCCAGTTCTTCCACATGAGTGAAGACTTCTGACGGGGTGCCGTCTAAAATGACGCTTCCCTTTTCCATAACAATGATTCTCTGCGCGTAGTTTGCCACATCATCCATGCTGTGGGACACCAGGATAACCGTCATCCCGGTTTCCCTTTGCATATCCCGGATCAGATTCAGGATCTCATCACGACCTGCTGGATCCAGGCCTGCTGTA
>JAFZNL010000138.1 GCA_017550925.1 Lachnospiraceae bacterium
CCCGGAATCTTTCGCTGCGATACCCTTTGTTCCCTTGTTTCTTACTGCATCTGCAACGAACTGTCCACATGTTACGGCAATTGTCATACAGCAGGTGACCACAAAGAGCGTCATCAAAAACCAAAGTCCCCGGTCCGTCTGAAATAACAGATCTTTCAATTCTCCCAGAAAGCCGGTTACTGATATCGGAGAAATACTCTCATTCAAATTGCCCCATATTCCGCTGCGGATCCTTGCCCAGACATAAGAAATCACAAACCAGCTGAAAAACGGAACCAGATACGCCACTGCCCTCTTTTTCAGTTTGGGAAAGGAGAGCCCCGCCATCGCTGCCGCCATGCCGCTGATCAGCATAAACAAGGGCATCTGGATCGATGCTATGGCATCATACAGGATCGGATCCCCCTGATCGAGTCCGTTTAAAACAATGCAATGTCCCAGCATGACGATCAGAATCGCCACACCCTTTGTGCCGTCAAGCGCCCTATCCCGGGTATTTAGTTTGCCATTGCTAACTTTTTCACCCATGTCTGAAGTTATTTCCTTGACTTTTGTTACCTGTTGTTACAACAGCTATTTCTTCTCAATTTTGATATGCCGTTTGTTATTCTTTTTGTGACGGCTGACCGCTCTTTCGTTCTTTCTCATCTTCCGTCTTTGTCTCTTTTTTTCGGAATGATCTCTGCAGTAACCAACCTGCAATACTGAGTCCCGCCATCACGACTATGAGCTCAACTGCCTTGCAAAACACGCGGGAAACCCCATATAGTGGAAGGAAGTGTTCCCTAATGCCATCGATGGCTACCAGCACAGGATAGTGCCAGCAGAGCAGGAACAAAGTCTGCCTGCCGGCGAAGGCAAACGCTTTCGGTACATGGTTTCTGATCAGATAACATGCATACATGATCAGAAGCGACGCTGCTATGGCATTAAAGTAAGCCAGCATCACGCTGACCCCGTAATCACCAATGGAATAATTCGCGGATCCATTCACGGTTCCGCCCACGATCAGTCCTGCTAAAAGTAAAGCAAAGATCCAAGGTCTTTTTACCAGATACTCCCATCCACCGCGTTTTTCCAGGATGTATCCCAGGTTAAAAAAACCAATAAAGAAAGGGAGCGCATCAAGGCTCCAGGGTAACAGCACCGGACAGATATAATGCCAGATCACTGCGGCAAAGATCAGAAGGCTGATAAACAACATGACCCTCTGCACATTGGTATCATCAGATACCTCATCCATACGGTCAGAATTTCGATGGGCATGACGGACTACGACGAACAAAAGCTCCGTTCCAAAAACGGTCAGAAACAGCGCTGGTAAAAACCAGGTTGGCGAGTTAAGGGCCGTCATAAAATAGGCATTTCCATTACCCGCCATATCGGCCATAAACAGAGTCTCGGCATCAGTATAAAGCTGGTTTCTCCCATACAGAAAACCAAAGGTCCGAAAGAAGGTCTGCGAAAAATCAGCTTTTACCAGATCTCGCACCAAGAAGATCGCTGCCAGCACCACATTCGTTATCAGATATGGCCGCATCAGCCTTTTGGCCTTTCCTGCGATCTCAGCTTTCACGGGTTTTGCTTCCGGCTTCCATAAAAACCCGGATAATACAAAAAAGACCGGCACGTAAAACATACCGCCCCAGAAATTCACTCCCATGACAGAAAAACCCACATGATTCATCATGACAATGAGCATTGCAAGGAATCTGACCAGATCGATCCAGTCCTGCCGCTCTCTTGTTTCATTCTTTTGATCTGCCAATGATACTCCCTCAGATTCTTTATTCTTTTTCCCGCAACTTCACCGCCACCGCATTCGATAACGAAATCCCCGGTTCTTCCACAAACTTCTTCATCAGCATGGACACGCCGATGGTCACTGCCAGTGTCAGGATATAGTTAGCGATGGCTATCACATGATAATTCACATGGGGCTGCAGCGCCAGATAAAAACCGCAGGAAAAAGTGCACAGAATAAAAAAGTGTGTCAGATAAAATCCGTAGCTGCACCGGTTCAGCCAGGTCACAAATTTCTTTGACAGTGCTTTTTTCAATGGCTCTAAATGCAGCACCGCATACAGCACACAGGAAGATCCCAGAATATAATATTCTATAACCTTAACCGGAATATGCTCATAGATCGTACCCTCTAACCGTTCTCCCATAGGCGGGAAGGAACCAAGAAACATACCGAATAAAAATAGCAGCCACATCAGCACCGGGAATGCTTTCCATGACATGATCTTCTGCACCCATACCGGCGGACGGTATGTCAGGTCACAGACAATGCAGCCGAGCAGGAACGGCAGAAAATCCGTCCGGATCCCCAGTATGCAGGCTATGGCATAAGCAATATAACGTGCGTTGGAATTACCCATCAGTGACAGGATCGCTGCCACCAGAAGGGTTCCGAAAAACTCATAATAAATAAACCAGAGCGGTCCGTTATACTTATTCAGACCCGTTGCAAAACACCCCCAGACTGCCTCAAAGATGGCTGCCGGCAGAGACGGTGCAAACTGATTATAATTACCAAAATACACGCTGGTTCCCGCCAGCGCTGACGCCTGGGCATTGGCAAACAATCCCAGTTTCATCAAAATATAGATCGCGATATTTGCTGTCAGGATCGGAAATACAAGACGCAGATATTTTTTGATAGCTCCACTTGTCAGCGACCGTTTATCACCGGTCAGAAAGAACCGATAGCCCACAAAGAATCCGCTTATGGTCATAAACATGCGGACGCCAAATTTTCCGCCCATGATCAGGTTCAGGGGCGTGCTGCCCACAAAGTATTCCAACGCCGGCAGATGGTACTCTTCCGGACGCAGAGAATAAAAACCTGCATAAAACGCATTGATGAAATGAAAATTAAAGATCATCATGCAGGAGAAGACCTTCAGGCCGTCAATATAATCCAGTTTTTCCGGTTGTCTCTTTCCTTCGCTCATACTACCTTTTTCTATTATTGTGATCTGTTTTCGTTTTCAGTTATTTCTGATCCTTGTTATCAAAGTCTTTTGCGTCTTTATCTTTGCGATCATCCGTTCCTGCTTTCGTTACCCGGATCACCCTGCTATAAAAATACAGGATCATCAAAAGCCGTATCATAGCCGCCCAGGATAAGGGAAGGAAACTTTCTCCCCTGAAAAATGCTGCACCCGGCAGAAAATCCAGGATCATTTCCACAATGGCAAGATAATAGTATTTCGGATATGCCATTACAAAACACAGGGACAGTACCATGGTCATAAGCCCTGCCCTTTCATCCATTCCGGGGCAGATATAGGTCAGTACCCAGCCTACAAACAAAACCACCGTCAACAGCTTAACAGCGGCAGCATTATCACCGGATGTCTCATCGCTACCTGTTGTCTGTTTTGCATTGACTGTATTCCCAGTCTTCTCCTCAAAAGATTTGCCAACGTTTTTTCCGAGGTACCCCCTAGCCCAGGCCAGCAACGCCACCGCTGCCGCCAGCGTTAATGCAAGGCCCACCTTCTCATATTCCGGTACAAAGGCATCGGGACCGATCAACTGGTAAACATTCGGAAAATGATAGGACAACAATTTCTGCGGCCTGTAGGCATTGATCAGCCTGCTGACCGTGGATAAGAACAGCGGAAGGTTCTGCATCCTTGTCAATATATAAGGACTGCAGGCTGCTGCCAGCAATGCACTGATAATGGCAGGCACACGGTTTTTCCGGAAAGCAAAGATGAAAGCCAGAAGCATAAAGGACAGCCATATCCCGTCGCCGCTTTTTGCCATTGCACTTCCCATAGCTGTCACAGGCGAAAGGAAAAGCACACTATATGTCAGATAGCCTTTCCGCTTTGCGCCGGTCAGCAGGAACACATAAATACCACCCAGCGCTGCCATCAGGATATCCGCACTGATGGAAACAGAGAGCATGGGATCTGCCATGCCGCCAAGGAGATTAACATCCACATCGTAAGGACCGTTGATCATCCAGACTTTGCTGCGTAGCATGAGTCCAAAGACAATCGTAAAAACAAGTAGCAGGATGTCGATGGGCGCGATCTTCCATTTCCAAATCTTATATTCAGTTGTAATGAATGAGGTC
>JAFZNL010000139.1 GCA_017550925.1 Lachnospiraceae bacterium
AACCGAGAAACTGTCTTCCGGTTACAAGATCAACCGTGCAGCAGATGATGCAGCAGGTCTTGCAATTTCCGAGAAGATGCGTCGTCAGGTTAGAGGTCTTACTCAGGCTTCTGCAAACGCTCAGGACGGTATCTCCATGGTACAGACAGCAGAAGGTGCACTTACTGAAGTACACGATATGCTGCAGAGAATGAACGAACTTGCAGTTAAAGCTAAGAACGGAACCGAGACTTCCAAGGATCGTTCCTTCATCGATCAGGAAATTCAGAACCTGAAGTCCGAGATCGAGAGAGTAAAAGACACAACTACTTTCAATGAGAAAGAGTTGCTGAAGGGTTCATCGATGTCGAAGTCTGGTGTTAACCTTCAGGTAGGTGCAGAAAGTGGACAGGTTATTAACCTTAAGATTAAGTCTATGGGCGTTTCTGGGTTAGGCCTTTCCGCAGGTAGCTACAAGCTGAATGTTAACACAGAGTCAGCTGCAGGTGCGGCTATTTCCGCAATCAAAAAGGCTCTTACCTCTGTTTCTGAGCAGAGAGCTAGCCTTGGTGCAGTTCAGAACAGACTTGAGCACACCATCAAGAACCTTGACAACGTAGTAGAGAACACTACAGCAGCAGAGAGCCAGATCCGTGATACCGACATGGCATCTGAAATGGTTAAGTTCTCCAACAACAATATCCTTGCTCAGGCAGGACAGTCGATGTTGGCACAGGCTAACCAGAGCAATCAGGGTGTTCTTTCTATTCTCGGTTAATTTCAGTAAGAGTTTAGAGCAACTACCGGAGAGCCGCCTGCAAAGGCGGCTCTCGTTTTTTAAAGAAAACGCTTTATTGATATTGGCTGGTTAAGATTTGATGCATCTGTTTTATACACCATAATTGACGTGTGGAAAGATAAGGAATAAAATCATAGCAAGAGAATGTCAGCGGATCTGTAATGAGCATATATATTATCTTCGACTAACGGAAATTATATAGACAGCAACAGGGGGAGCGGAAGGTGTTTCACTTAGATGAGTTTATCAATCAGCATGTCATCATGCGATCTGAGTCCATGTTTGAATCTGACATTTCAGATAATCGTGACAGGCTGCAGGAAGCAATTAACGATAAATCAGTATTGGTCATTGGTGGCGCGGGTTCAATTGGTTCATCATATATTAAGGCGTTATTGCCATTTCGGCCTCGTAAGCTTGTCATCGTAGATACAAATGAAAACGCCCTTGCAGAACAGACAAGGGATCTTAGGTCGACCAAGGATATGTATGTGCCAAAAGAGTATATTACGTATCCCATGGATTTTTCTTCTGTGGCATTTGAAAAAATGTTTGCACATAACAGGGGATTTGATATTGTTGCGAATTTTTCGGCGCATAAGCATGTCAGATCCGAAAAAGACATTTTCAGCATCGAAGCGCTTCTTCGTAATAATGTCATAAATGCAGGCAAACTATTGGATATACTTTCTACACACCCACCGAAGGAATACTTCTGCGTGTCTACTGATAAAGCAGCAAATCCTGTCAATGTGATGGGAGCCAGCAAAAGGGTCATGGAGGACCTGATCTTTTCTTATTCTGACAGGTTTCCTGTTAAAACTGCGCGGTTTGCAAATGTCGCATTCTCTAACGGATCTCTTCCGGACGGGTTTCTTTCCAGAATATCAAAACTACAGCCGTTATCAGCGCCTTCGGATGTGAAACGTTTTTTTGTTTCGCCTAAGGAGTCCGGTCAGATTTGTCTCCTTTCCTGCATTTTGGGGGATAATAGAGATATCTTTTTTCCGAAATTGTCAACGGCACAGATGATGTCATTTGATGTGATTGCAAGAGAACTGTTACAGGCGCAGGGATATGAAGTTTTGGAATGTACATCAGATGAAGAAGCTTTGGAGAGAGCGGAAGACCTTAAAAATGACAGCATGCTGTATCCGGTACATTTTTCTAAGTCTGATACATCCGGCGAAAAACCCTATGAAGAGTTTGTGGCGGACGGGGAAACGACAGATATGGATAGATTTCAGGCGCTTGGCGTGATCACGGGCAAGAGTATTCCGGACAAAGATAAGGTTTCAGCGTTATTGGCTGAGTTGGAAAATGTTTTTGATATCAGCAAAGAAGCATCTAAGGAAATGGTTGTCAGGATATTAAGCGACTATCTCCCGGGGTTTGATCATATAGAAACCGGCAAATCATTGGATAGCAAAATGTGAGAAAGGTCAATGATGGACAGGAAGTTTATACCATTATCTATTCCGAATTTCGAAGGTAACGAAGAAAAATACCTGGTTGATGCAATCAGATCCACCTATGTATCAACGGTTGGCAGCTATGTTTCTGAGTTTGAAAAAGCGATTGCATCCTATTTAAAGGCAGAGAATGTGGCTGTATGCCAGAGCGGAACATCGGCCCTGCATCTTTCCATGATCGAAGCGGGTGTGGAACAGGGCGATGTGGTCATAGTTCCGCCGCTTACATTTATCGCAGCGATCAATCCGGTGAAGTATCAGAAAGCAACTCCTGTTTTTATAGATTGCGATGATAGTTTCTGCATGGATCCAATAAAACTGGAAAGTTTTTGTAAAGAAATGTGCAGTTGGGATGGTCAGGTGCTGCGTCACAACGGTGCAGTCGTTAGAGCGATTGTTGTGGTGCATGTTTTTGGCAATATGGCTGACATGGAAGCGATCATGGATATTGCAGAAAAATACCATTTTACCGTGATCGAAGATGCGACTGAGGCGCTGGGTACTTACTATGAACAGGGGCGATATGCGGGGAAATATGCCGGGACCATAGGGCATTTCGGATGCTTTAGTTTTAATGGGAACAAGATCATTACAACCGGTGGTGGCGGTGCGGTGACAGCAACAGATCCAAAGGCGGTTGATCATATGCGATATCTATCTACGCAGGCAAAAGATGATCCGGTTTATTATATCCATCATGAGATCGGATACAATTACCGCATGACAAACCTTCAGGCAGCACTTGGCATGGCACAGATCGAAGAACTGCCGGAATTCATCAGGCGGAAGCAGAAAAACTATGAACTATACAAAGAACTGTTTGAAGGTTGTGAATACGGCAAGGTAATGCCCTTTAGAAAAGGCATCAGTTCAAATCAATGGTTTTATTCTTTTGAAATCAACCGCAGTAAAATCCGTGCTTCCATGAAAGAGATCATAAGCGCTTTACGTGAAAAGCGGATTGAAACGCGTGCGATTTGGGGGCTGATCAATGAGCAGAGGCCTTACGAAAATGAAGAGACCTATTATTTGGAAAAAGCACCGTATTATGCGGATCGGATATTGAATTTACCTTCCAGTACGCAGATCACTGAGAAAGAAATCCGATATGTAGCAAGTGAGTTGAAACAGCTTTTGGAGTCGTTATAATGGATAAAATAAAGTTGCAGGGATTTATCGGAAAAGAAAATCTGACAATTTCTGAAGTAATGCAGAAGATCGATCAAAATGCAAATGGCATTCTGTTTATCGTAGATGATGAACAGAAACTAATAGCATGCATAACTGATGGGGATATCAGGCGGTATCTTCTTGCCGGTGGGAAGATGGATGGCGACGCTATTGCCGCATCAAACAGACATCCGGTTTATGCGAAAGCGATAGAACAGGCAAGGACGCTTTATCACAAACGTAATTACATAGCAATTCCCGTTTTGGATGAAAAAGGGGAATTGATAGATGTATATACAGGTGAGAAGGGACTGCTCAAAAAACAACATGATCATCTTGGTATGCCGGTTGTGATCAACGCCGGCGGAAAAGGTACAAGATTGGATCCGTATACCAGGGTTATTCCCAAACCGCTGATCCCTGTTGGTGACCTGCCGATCATTGAGTTGATCATGAAAGAGTATCAGACCTATGGCTGTGAAGATTTCAGCATAATTGTGAATTATAAAAAAGAATTGATCAAGGCATATTTTTCAGATAATGAGAAAAACTATAATATAAACTGGTATGACGAGAAAAAGCCTTTAGGAACTGGAGGCGGCTTGAGTCTTCTTCGTGGGAAGATGAACAATACTTTCTTTTTTGTGAACTGTGATGCACTCCTGACTTCAAATTATGAGAGAATTGTCAGGTTTCATAAAGAAAACAAAAATGTCATCACTATGGTATGTGTTTATAAAAATATCAATATCCCTTATGGCGTTGTAGAAATCGGAACGGATGGCATCATTGAGAACATGAAGGAAAAACCGTTGTTTTCGTTTCTGACAAATACGGGCATCTATCTTGTTGAGCCGGAGGTTTTGGATGCGGTGAATGACAATGAGGCAATTGGATTTCCGGACATCATAGAAAGGGAGCGCCAAAAGGGAAAGAAGGTCGCGGTATTTCCGGTTGGTGAAAGTGACTGGATGGATATGGGGCAGTTATCGGAACTGGAAAAAATGAGAATAAAACTCTACGGTGAGTGATATGGAAGATTTGGTGATAGTTGGTTTCGGCGGCCATGCAAAAAGTCTCGCTGATAGTATCGGCCGAGAAGGAAAATTCAGGATAATTGGATATACGGATCTGCAGGACAGAAACTGCGGTTATTCATATCTCGGGACAGATGATGTTTTGCCGGAAATATTCAATAAAGGCATAAAGAACGCAGCTATCGGAATCGGCTTTTTGGGGAAGTCTGATCAAAGGGAAAGGCTGACGGGAATGCTCAGGGATATTGGTTTTTCCTTCCCGATAATCGTTGACCCATCTGCGGTGGTCGCTTCTTCAGTGAAAATAGGGGAAGGGACTTTTGTTGGCAAGCAAGCTGTTGTAAATGCAGATTCCCGGATTGGGGATTTTTGTATTATAAACACAGGAGCCATTATTGAACATGACAATATTGTCGGAGATTATTCCCATATTGCTGTAGGGGCTGTTTTGTGTGGGGAAGTACAGATTGGGAAGCGTTCTTTGGTCGGTGCCGGTGCAACAGTGATTCAGGGGATTTGTATAGGAGATGATTGTGTTTTAGGTGCCGGGTCGGTGCTTTTGAAGGATATGCCGGATCATACCAGCGCCTATGGTATTCCGGCAACTATAAATGGATTCAATTGACTTTTTATACGCGGAGATAACAGTATGGGAAGAACTGTGATCATTGCCGAAGCAGGCGTGAACCATAACGGATCATTGGAAATAGCGAAAAAACTGATCGATGCGGCAAGTCGAGCCGGTGCAAATTATGTGAAATTTCAAACCTTTGATCCGAAAAAGATTGTGACCCGGTCTGCTGAGATGGCTGGATATCAAAAAGAGAATCTCGGACGCGATGAATCGCAGGAAGAGATGCTTGAAAAAATTGCGTTGAAACAGGAAGACTTTATCAGCCTGGCAGAATACTGCAAGGAAGTGGGAATCGGGTTTTTGTCAACGCCCTTTGATATTGAAAGTATATATTTTTTGAACAATCTGCAGTCTATCTGGAAGGTGCCTTCCGGAGAAATCACTAATTACCCTTATCTTTTAGAAATAGCAAAAACCGGAAAAGAGGTGATCTTGTCAACAGGCATGAGCACGCTCGGTGAGGTAGAAGATGCCGTTGGGGTATTGAAGTCAAACGGCACATGTAAGATCACATTGCTTCATTGTACAACGGAGTATCCCGCACCATTTGCAGATGTGAATCTGCGTGCGATGAACACATTAAAAGATAAATTTGGGTTGGAAACGGGATATTCGGATCACACGAAAGGGATAGAGATTCCGGTTGCCGCCGTTGCAATGGGGGCGACCGTCATTGAAAAGCATTTTACCCTGGACAGAAATATGGAAGGTCCGGATCATAAAGCAAGCCTTGAACCGCAGGAACTGTGCGACTTGGTCCGCTGCATTCGAAATGTGGAAATGGCCATGGGATCAGGTAAAAAGGAACCCGCTCCATCGGAGATGAAGAATATCGCTGTGGTTAGAAAAAGCATTGTGGCGGCGCACAGCATTAAAAAGGGCGAGATCCTAAGCGAGGAAAACCTGACAACAAAACGGCCGGGCAACGGGATGAATCCCATGTTATGGACTCAGGTGATTGGAAAGCCGGCAAACAGGGACTATCAAGAGGATGAATTGATTGAAATATGAAAAAAGTTGCTATCGTCACATCAACCAGAGCGGAATTCGGATTATTAAGACCGGTTATCACTGAACTTAGGAAGTACGAGAACCCCGGTTTTTCAGTCGAACTCATTGTGACCGGAACCCATTTATATCCTGAATACGGAATGACAATTGATGAGATTCATGATCAGGATATCAGGATCGACCATGAAATCCGGGTACCGGTAGATTCGGGTTCTTCGACAGATATTTCAAACAACCAGGCAGAGATCCTGAAATCATTTACACAGTTGTTTGTCGATCAGGAATATGATGCAGTTCTCCTTCTTGGTGACAGATACGAAACGCTTGCACAGGCAATTGCCGCTATGAATACCAGAACGCCGATCATACATTTGTGCGGTGGTGATATTACAGAAGGCGCGATGGATGACAGCATCAGACATGCGATCACAAAGATGAGTTATCTTCATTTTACAACGAACGAAGAAAGCCGGAGAAGGGTGATCCAAATGGGAGAGGATCCTGCAAGAGTGTTTAACTTTGGATCCACAAGTATAGATAATATTGTGACGATTGCTGATATGACAAAGGCAGAAGCGTTGAGAAGTGTAGGAATGGCAGAATGCCGCTATGCATTATGCACATATCATCCGGTGACGTTGGAAGATACGGATGTGGATGCCGTGATTGGCTCGTTTATGGAAGCGATTAAGGCATTTCCTGATCTTGAGTTTATTATTACAAAATCCAATTCCGATCAGGGCGGTGCGAGAATTAACGAACTGCTTGATGAGTATCAGGTAAAGACAAATAACATCAAGGTGTTTGCTTCCCTCGGGAGCCGTCGGTATTTATCTTTGATGCGTCACGCAGAATTTGTGCTTGGGAATTCATCCAGTGGCATTATTGAAACGCCTGCATTTCATATCCCGACGGTCAATATCGGCGACAGACAAAAGGGAAGGTTGCGGGCTGACAGCATTATTGAGTGCGGAGAAGATACGGATGCGATCGTAAATGCAATGAAGAAGGCGATGTCATCTGAAATGAAAAAAATCTGCGAAGAAACGATATCGCAATATGGGGATGGTACTTCAGGCAAGAGAATAGCACAAAAGATATATGAGATCATTCGGGAAAAGATAGATTTACGTAAATCATTTTATGCGATGTAATCAATCGGGGTGATAAATTATCTGGGTGGAACTCGCGAGGAGAGAGATAATGAAAAATTTGGCAGTTGTTACAGCGAGGAGTGGGTCGAAAGGACTTAAGGATAAGAATATTAGATTGATGGCACAAAAACCATTAATGGCATATACGATTGAAAGTGCATTAGAATCCGGAATGTTCCATACAGTTATGGTTTCAACCGATTCTGAAGAATACGCAAAAATAGCCAAAGAATATGGAGCGCAGGTTCCATTTCTTCGCCGGGAAGAAACGAGCGGTGATCATGCCGGTAGCTGGGAGGTAGTAAAAGAAGTATTATCCGGGTATTTGAATATGAATGAAAAATTCGATACGGTTTGTCTTTTGCAGCCAACTTCTCCGTTGCGTGATGCGACAGATATAGTAAAGGCGTATGGTTTATTTGAAGAGAAGCAGGCTGACGCAATTACATCTGTGTGCGAATGCGACCATCCGATCGAGTATATGATGACGCTTGATAATGATATGTCTTTGGAGAGATTTCGAAAAACAATTAAGAGCATACAGAGACAAATGTGTCCGCAGTATTATAGGTTGAATGGTGCTGTTTATATCCGGGCGTTGGAGTATATCTCAGATGATATACAAATCAGAGACGCAAAGGAATATGCATTTGTGATGAGTGTGAAAAATAGTGTTGATATAGATACTATTGATGATTTTGAATACGCTGAGTTTTTAATAAAAGAAAACTTGCTATCTAAGTGATCATCATTATTCAGGAATAGAATCGTAACAGGTAGGAGGCAAAATGAAAGCATTAATTCTGAATTCCGGTCTTGGTTCGCGAATGGGAGTGCTGACTTCGGAACAACCGAAATGCATGACAGAGATCAGCTTACATGAAACGATATTATCCAGGCAGTTGAAGATGATAGCCGAAGGCGGTATTGATGAGGTTGTCATAACGACAGGTTATTATGACAGTGTGTTGATACAATACTGTTTGAGTCTTGATCTGCCGATACACATCACTTTTGTTAAGAATCCGATTTACGATCAGACAAATTATATATATTCGATTTACTGTGCAAGAGAATATCTGGATGATGATTTTATACTTTTGCATGGTGACCTTGTCTTTGAAAACGAGGTATTTGACAAGGTTATGGAGTATCCTGCTTCCTGTATGGTTGTATCATCAACCCTTCCTTTGCCTGAAAAGGACTTTAAGGCAAGAATCGTCGATGGAAAAGTCATGGAAGTCGGAGTCAATATATTTAACGATGCAATGGAAGCTCAGGCTTTCTATAAGCTTCGTAAGGATGATTGGAAAAAATGGCTTGATAAGATCGTTGAATTCTGTGAAAACGATAATCGTAAAGTGTATGCAGAAGATGCATTAAATGAATTGGAGGGGGCTGCAAACATTATGGCACTTGATGTGTATGGCCTTCTTTGTGCGGAGGTAGACAATCCGGATGATCTGGCTGTGGTAAGCAATCGGCTGAAAGAGATTAAATCGCAAACAGTGTATATGTGCTTTTCGACAGATATCATTCACGGAGGTCATATCGCGATCATCAAGAAGGCACAGAGGCTCGGAAGGCTGATTATCGGAGTGCTGTCTGATGAGGCGGTTATGTCCTATAAAAGACTTCCGCTTGTCCCGGCTTCCGAACGGAAGATCATGTTCAAGAATATCACCGGGGTATATAAGGTTGTTGATCAGAACACGTTAAGCTATAAAGAGGTTCTTGAAAAATACAGACCCACCGTGGTTGTACACGGAGATGACTGGTGCAGCGGTTTTCAGAAACCGATCCGCGATGAGGTTGTATCAATTTTGGCATCATATGGAGGAAAATTAGTAGAATATCCGTATTCGAACGATCAAAAGTACGCGGATATTCAGGCACGGACCAAGTCTGATCTGGCAATGCCCGATATAAGACGCGGCAGACTGAAAAGAGTGCTGGATACAAAAGGATTTGTCACAGTCATGGAAGCCCATGACGGTCTAACCGGCCTGATCGTGGAAAATACGGTGATACATGAGGCAGGTGGAGCGCATCAGTTTGATGCTATGTGGATATCATCCCTTTGTGATTCCACAGCTAAGGGGAAACCGGACATAGAGCTTGTGGATATGACGAGCCGTTTTCGAACAATAGAAGATATTGTTGAAGTGACGACTAAACCGATCATTTTTGACGGAGATACCGGAGGAAAGACGGAGCATTTTGTTTACACGATCAGATCCCTTGAACGCCTGGGAGTCTCCATGGTTATCATCGAGGATAAAACCGGCTTGAAAAAGAACTCACTTTTCGGGACGGAAGTAGTGCAGACGCAAGACAGCATTCAGCATTTTTCCGAAAAAATCCGAGCCGGCAAGAAAGCACAAAGGACCAATGAGTTCATGATCTGTGCCAGGATTGAAAGCCTGATCCTCGAGCAGGGTATGGAAGATGCGCTAAACCGTGCATTTGATTACGTTGCAGCCGGCGCCGATGCGATCATGATCCATAGCCGGAAAAAGGACCCTTCGGAGATTCAGGAGTTCATTGAGAAGTTCAGGGCAAAGGATATCACAACGCCTATAGTATTGGTACCGACTTCATTTAACAGCATCAAAGAGGAAGAGTGGAAAGAGCGTGGTGCCAATATTATCATCTATGCAAATCAGCTTATGAGAGCCGAAGTTCCGGCTATGCAGAGGGCGGCAGAAACCATTCTGCAAAATCACAGGGCAGAAGAGTGCGATGAAATGCTAATGCCATTTAAAGATATTATTCGTTTGATTCCGCCGGAAGGTTAAGGGATGAAGCAGGAAATTATAAGTGCAAACGGTGCGTACAGCAGGCTTGATGTTTGGTTCAGGAAGAAAAAATGCATTATGCTCGTTTGCGGAAAGTCAATTGAAAAGCAAAATATTTTTGCTTATATACAGCAATTACCCGACAGATTCGGAATCAGGATTGTCCGCTTTTCGGACTTTGAACCAAATCCGCGGTATGAGTCGGTGGTAAACGGAGTTCGCATTTTTCGAAGGGAAAGCTGTGAAGCCATTGTAGCGATAGGCGGCGGTTCTGCCATGGACGTCGCTAAATGTATAAAACTATATTCGACTTTGCAGGGCGATGGAAAAAACGGAGAATGGTTGACGCAGGTCGTTGTGCCGAATCATATCCCGTTTCTTGCTATGCCGACGACAGCAGGAACAGGATCGGAGGCTACCCGTTTCTCAGTGATCTACTATGAAAATAAAAAGCAAAGCGTGACGGATGACAGTTGTCTGCCGGAAACGGTTTTGATGGATAGCAACGTTTTAAGAACGTTGCCGGATTATCAAAAAAAGAGCACTATGATGGATGCCTTATGCCACGCGATCGAATCTTACTGGTCGGTCAACAGTACTAAGGAGAGTAGGGCATACAGTAAAGATGCGATTCAAACTATTATGAAACAGATGAATGCCTATCTGGCTAATACAGATGAAGGCAATGCAGCAATGCTTATGGCTGCCCATTATGCCGGCAAGGCAATCAATATAACGCAGACGACTGCCGGTCATGCGATGTGTTACAAGATCACAAGCATGTTTGGATGTGCACACGGTCATGCGACAGCACTTTGTAATAAGGTGCTCTACCCTTGGATGGTCGAGAATGTTGATCGGTGTACAGATCCGAGAGGCATTGCATATCTGAAGAATATTCTGAATGAGATAGCAGATGCACTGGGATGCAGAGATGCCCGGTCAGGGGGAGAAAAACTGGCCAAAACAGTGGATGCGTTGGGATTTGAGGTACCGATTGCTTCGACAGAGCAGTATGAGGAGTTAAAGAGTAGTGTTAATCCAGTTCGGTTGAAAAATCATCCGATCCTTCTTGATGAGGAAACCATTGACAAACTATATCATATGATACTTAGGTGAGTGAAAATGAAAGTTCAGGACTTGATTCGGATTATCGGAGCAGATTTTTATACAGGAGTTCCGGATTCACAGCTGAAGGCGCTGTGTAATTATCTGATGGACGCATACGGTGTTGATCCGAAACATCATATCATAGCAGCAAATGAAGGCAATGCAGTTGCTTTGGCCGCTGGTTATTATCTGGCTAACGGCAAGGTTCCAGTGGTCTATATGCAAAACAGTGGTGAAGGTAACGTGATAAATCCCGTAGCTTCACTTCTTAATGAACATGTTTATGCGATTCCGGTTATCTTTATTGTCGGCTGGCGCGGAGAACCGAATGTACATGATGAACCACAGCATGTATACCAGGGACAAGTGACCGTGAAACTGCTGGAAGATATGGACATTGCCACGCATGTCATTGGCAGCGAGACCGATGAAGATGAAGTGGAAAAAACGATGGATGGCTTCAGAAAGATCTTAGATGACGGAAAATCTGTGGCATTTGTGATCCGTAAGGGAGCGCTGTCAGATGCGCCAAGCGTTGAATACAAAAATGAAAACAAGATGATAAGGGAGATGATTATCCAGCATATTGTAAATGTAAGTCGGGAGGATCCGATCATCTCTACGACTGGTAAAGCAAGTCGTGAATTATTCGAGACAAGAGTTTCGAATGGGCAAAGTCACGATCATGATTTTTTAACTGTGGGGTCTATGGGACACAGTAGTTCGATCGCTCTGGGCGTTGCGTTAAACAAGCCGGAGAAGAGAGTCTGGTGCATAGACGGAGATGGTGCAGTTTTGATGCATATGGGATCATTGGCGGTGATTGGCGCCAATCGGCCGAAGAATCTCATTCATATAGTGATCAATAATTTTTCGCATGAAACAGTCGGAGGCATGCCGACTGTTGCCGGATCGATCGATCTGGTTGCTATCGCAAAAGCCTGCGGATATCCGTATGCTGTATGTGTAGATGATTATGATGATTTGGATAAGGAACTTGAGGCCGCCAAAAAACGAAACGAATTGTCTCTGATAGAGGCAAGGTGTAGTGTTGGCGCAAGAAAGGATCTCGGTAGACCGACAATGACACCGCTTGAGATCAAAGAAGGATTTATGAATTCGGTTTCACAATAAGGCAATATGCTGCAGACATTTTTGGAGGGATTGCATAATGAATGATATCAGTAAGAAAACCATATTCGCGATGCTGAAGGATGATGTTTCTACAGAGCAGGAAGTTCTTTCGGCTATAACAGAATATAAGGAAAGGCATCCTTTTGATATGGATGTTTTTCTGATGGAATCGGACTTTTATATGCAGACAGGTGATTTGGAAAGGGCGAAGGAAATACTGGATCTGGGTTGCTATGAATATCCATATAACGCGGAAATACATTATATGTCGGCGAAGGCTTATGAGGCAGCGGATGATATAGCACATGCGATTATGCGGTATTCACAATTTTTATCATTAAGCGATCTGGATAATGAATTTAAGGCAGAGATCCTTAAAAAAGAGCAGGCACTGATCAATAGATTGGTGCAAACTGTGAATGCTATCAAAGGTGATGAAAGCAATTTAACACAGCTTCGGACCTATTTGAATATAGTTGATTGGGTCGATAGCGGGATAACAGATGGTTTCGGAAAGAAGGAAGTACGTTTCAGAAGTATCATTCCGATCATAGGAAATTATTATTATGCGGATGAAGCACATAAGAAATTTGTCGGTTCATATAGGTCGAATATCCAATTATACAATGAGGAAACGGATCTGGTGAATGCATGCGGAGACTTCAGGACTGTTGATGAAACAAAAGAATATGTGTCACAGTTTGACGAAGGGATCATCCCGGTGGCGATCAAACGGCGGAACGGAGTGTTGACGGTCAGCAATCAAAACAAGAAGGATATGAAATTGATCCTACGCGAGCCTAGTTCATTTTATTATCTGAGAGCCCCCAAAGGCACTGTAATAACATCTGAAGAAACCATGTTTGTGAGCAGGGAAATCCCGCTGGTTCATGATGAAAAAAGAAAAAAACTGGTGTTGAGCATATTTGTTGATGGACTTGCGCAGCAGGAACTTATTCATGGCGGATTACAGGATTTTATGCCCAATACTTATGAATTCTTCGGCAAGAAGGGCGTGGTCTGCACAAATGTCTATTGCACAGGGGAATGGACCCTGCCTAGTATTTCGGGTATTATGACCGGGATCAATACAGCTGATCACAGGGTGTTCCATAACACCATCGACTGCGCGATCCCGCATGATGCGGTGACATTGGCTGAAAGGATGCAGGCGGAAGGTTACTATACAAGTGCGATCAATGGGAATTGGAGGATCATTCCGTGCTACGGGATGGACAGAGGATTTGACAGTTTCCGTTATCAGCACCAATTGATCAATTGGAAAGTTGAACATATCATAGGTGATGCCATAGATCATCTGAAGGCGTTTAAAGAAACCGACCAGTATCTTTGGCTGTCGATCGGTGATCTGCATGATGTGGCTGATGAAGCAGCGCTTCCGCTCTCTGTACAGACAGATACTTTTGTCGATCTGATGGGATTTGATGAAAGCGGTCACGGCACATCGGTTAAACAGGGATTTAGTGCGAACAAAAAAACGCAGTATGAGAAAATGTTAGAACACGTTGATGATTATTTAGGATTACTGTATGGCTACATTGAAAAGAATTACAGTGATGACGAAGTGGTGATCAGTCTGTTTTCGGATCACGGACAGGGATTTTTGGTTCCGGACGGGAATGAATTTTTCTCCGATGAAAGATCAAATGTAGCGCTTATGTTCAGGGATGGGAAACATTTTCAGGAGGATGAAAAAGAATTATTGTCCACGCTTGATTATGGTGAGATCATCTGTAAAATGTCAGGGGTAGAGGTTGCGAATAAAAGGAGTGAAGGACAGATACCGGTATTTCTCGGCGGACAGAACGAAAGAGAGTTTGCATTAACCGAGAGCATTCATCCGGGAGATTTCTACCAGGCAAGACTGACCTATAAAGACTGTGTTTATCATTTCATAAACAAATCGCCTGTGCTGTTCGACGGACGCTTTGTCCTTGGTGATTATGAAGCATATGTGAAGGATCGTAATGGGAATCCGGTTCAGAACGAAGAACTGTGTAAAAAATTCACGGAGTGGATTCTAGTTCACATTGCAAAATATATTATGACAGAGTCGTGAGGTGAGATATATCGAACCTGAACGTAAGAAAAGCGAGAAATTTGAGTTACGTGGCAAAGAAAGGCTCCGGACCGGATGAACGTATGTTTGATCAATTTGCTGAATTCATATATTGATTCTGATGTGATCCTGAAACTTCGGGAAATGGGACATCATGTTGAAGTGCGGGATTTGTCAGCTCTTAAGACGGATGATATGTATCAAAATGGTAAGCTGCAGGACGAGGTGGAGAAGACTATCCGGTCCTGTGGTTGCGATGCCGTTTATACGTCTAACTTTTTTCCTATCGTAGCCAGAGTTTGCTATAAATTGAATAAGAATTATATTTCCTGGCAGTATGACACGCCGCCCAATCTTCCGACAGATCAGGATATGGATTATCCTACGAATCGGATTTTTTTCTTCAATGCGAAAGATTGTGAGTATTATAAAGGTCTTGGTATTGAGAATGTATATTATCTTCCACTTGCAGTTAATTGCGACAGGAGAAAACAGTATCACCGATATGATAGGCAGTATGATACCCAGGTATCACTTGTGGGGCAGTTATATAATTCAACATTTCCCATGCTGAGAAATCTTATGTCTGAAAAAGACAAGGGTTATTTGGATGGGTTGATAGAGGTTCAGCGAAATATTTATGGTGTATTTTTGCCGGACGAACTTCTTGGTGAAGATATTATGTCTCATATCAATGATACGATCGATGATGGCGGTGTTATAACAAAACCGATTTCAAAAAAACAATTATCCTATTCGATTGCCACACAGGTTACGCACTTTGACAGGGTGTTGCTTCTGTCTCTTCTCTCAAAACGGTTTCAAACAATTCTTTACACAAATAATGTGACAGATGGGGATAAGGCGGTATTGGATCAGATTAAGTTGAAGAATCCGATCGATTATAATACACAGATGCCATTGGCTTTTTATAACAGCAGGATCAATTTGTGTCCAATTCTTAGGAATAACTTGTATGGCATCCCGCTTAGGGCACTGGATGTCATGAGCTGTCAGGGGCTCCTTTTTGCTAATTATCACTGTGGACTTGATGATGCGTTTGAAGATGGAAAAGAAATTGTGATGTACCATTCGGCGGAGGAGGCTGTGGAACTTGTAGGTTACTATCTGAATAATGAAGAATTGCGGATGAAAATAGCACAAAACGGATATGTCAGGGTTTTGGAAGATTATAGATATGAGGACAGGCTGCAGGAAATGCTGGCAACGATCTGATAAAGGGAAAAAATTATGTTTTCAAATCAGAGCAATTGTGTTAACATAATCCTGTAGTCATCAAATGTACCTGTTACTGCAGGGTCAACCAGAAAAAGAGGGCGAAAACTATGGATGAGATCAAAGTTCAACAGTATGAGGCATTGCAGGATGGGGCGGATTATGCTCTCAGGCTTGTTCCGGCGATCAGAGAAATTCTTCCGGAATTGCGTGGGGATGAAAAGGATGATACCCAGGATTTTAAGAATCAGATCTTTGAGGGTATCAATTATCTCGTTGAGGTAGTAAACGGAACACTTCCGCTTATCAATGAAAAAGAAGTGATCTTAAATCGTGATGGCATCGAAGAAAAAATGCAGCAGCTGATCAACTCGGTAGATAGCAAGGATGATGCTGCTGTTGCGGATGCACTTGAACAGGGGATCCTTCCTTTTGTGGAAATTTTCTATCAGGTAGCAACGATCATGTTAAAGAATAAAGCGTAGTGAGATACGCTAGGGGTTGAAAAGATCATATGACAGAAATGTACAGGGCTCGGGTTGCTACCGAGCCCTGCTAATATCATGTTAAATCTTAGTATGAGTAAATGGTATTTTTTCTAAAAATTTACAGGATAATGCCGATATACAGTATGGGTTATTCTACTGATCAATTATAATGTTTCATCAGAGAAACCGAAAACAGGGGATAAAGATAGAAAACAGGGGATAAAGATATAATGGGAATGCAGATCGGAAACAGCATTATCACCAATATGATGGCCATGAACAGCAGCAGGCAGCTGGGTATCACAAGTGACCGTAAAGCAAAGTCTACGGAGAAATTATCTTCGGGGTATAAGATCAATCGTGCAGCAGATGATGCGGCAGGACTTGCTATTTCAGAGAAGATGCGTAGACAGATCAGAGGGTTGGACCAGGGCGCAGCGAACATACAGGATGGAATATCATTATGCCGTGTTGCGGATGGAGCCTTAGCAGAAATCCATGATATGCTTCATCGTGGAACGGAATTATCCATAAAAGCAGCCAACGGAACTTTGAGTGAGAAAGATAGGGAATACTTGGATCAAGAGGTCAATCACCTGCTTGACGAAATGGAGCAGACAAGAGAAAGGGCCACTTTTAACGGCATTCCGGTATTAAAGGCGGGAGAAGGATATGGGAATTACACGAATGGCGGACGTAGTTTTCTGGTTCCGTATCCGGTGGAAGACGTTCCTGATGAAGAATACGCAAAAATGGTATTTCGTACGAATATGTATGGTAGAGCGAATGAAATCCCGTCATGGGTGACAAAATCAGGGAGTTCTTTTGATTTTTCCGAATTGGAAGAGGGGAATAATAAGCAAAGTCTTTATGATACCGCGCTGTCCTTTTATGGAACGAGCCTTCTTTCTCAGGATTATGCAGTGGTCTTCGGAGGACATGAAAGTAATACCATCGAGAGTTATATCCAGGAAGGCGATATCACTTACGATATGCATCATACAATTTTCAATATCAATATTGACGATGTCACAACCGGAGAAGAATTAGTTAATAAAATCCAGGAAGTGGTAGGCGGATATGCATTTAAGCAACCCGGAGAGGTTTCTTTCGGTTACAGCGGGAGCACGCTCAGCAATTCCGGTTCCGGTTCGGCTGGTAGAGGGGGAAGCTTTTATGGTGATGAGATGGAAGCTGCAAATCTATACGATATCAGGATACAGGCAGGACCTGAAATAAAGGATTGCATAGATTTTCGGTTGCCGTCATTGCCGGATTTTAATGATTTACGAAGAAGGATTGATCTTGTTAACGGTACAACGGAGAATAAGAGAGTACATCCATATGTAGATGAAAATGGAATGAGCAGAAATGACAGAGATGTTCCGCTGAGCAATATTGATGCTTTTAAAGAAACCATGTACATTATCAGCAGAGAGCGTTCGCGGGTCGGTGCAGCTCAGAACCGGCTGGAGCATTCATATATGAGCAATTTAAACACAGCTGAGAACACGACCGCTGCTGAATCAGCGATCCGCGATACTGACATGGCGAAAGAAATGGTACAAAACGCAAAAGAGAATATTCTGCAGCAGGTAGGTCAGTCTATGCTGAGTCAGGCGAATCAGAACAGGCAGGGACTGCTGCAGTTGCTGGGATAGAAGGATACGATAACTACGCATTCACTGTTTTCTTGTGTCCTACTATATTTTGCATAAATATCAAATGTTTGCAGGGAATTTGCCAATTCCCTGCATTTCGTTTATAATGGCGTTGTGACTTGAGGTGAGTCGAAAAAAGGAGGAGCACCATGCAGAAAAACGACATCGCAACATTATTATCCCAAAACGCATATCCCGGCCGTGGGATTATCATCGGCAAAAGCGCAGATGGCAAAAAAGCAGTGACCGCATATTTTATCATGGGTAGGAGTGAGAACAGCCGCAACCGTGTCTTCGTGGAAGACGGCGAAGGGATCCGCACCCAGGCTTTTGATCCTTCCAAACTGACAGATCCGAGCCTGATCATTTATGCACCTGTCCGCGTTCTCGGCACCAAGACCATCGTGACCAACGGCGATCAGACAGATACGATCTATGAGCTGATGGATCATCAGCAGACTTTTGAGCAGGCGCTCCGTACCCGTGAGTTTGAGCCGGACGGACCGAACTACACACCGAGGATCTCGGGTATCATGCATATCGACAACGGCAAGTTTAACTATGCCATGTCTATCTTAAAATCCAATCAGGGCGATCCGGATTCCTGCAACCGCTATACCTTTGCATATGAAAATCCGAAAGCCGGCGAAGGTCGTTTTATCCATACCTATATGAGCGACGGCAATCCGCTTCCTTCCTTTGAAGGGGAGCCTGAGCTGATCGGTCTTGATGAGAATGATATTGATGCTTTTGCAAAAGTGCTCTGGGAGAACCTGAATGAGGAAAACAAGGTGTCTCTGTTTGTGAGATTTATTGATATTGAGACAGGAAAGTATGAGAGCAGAATTATCAATAAAAATGTGTAACTGATACGAAAGCGAGGAAAACAAACAATGAACGAACTGGAACTGAAATATGGTTGTAACCCCAATCAGAAGCCGTCCCGGATTTTTATGGAAGACGGATCTGACCTGCCCATTACGGTGTTGAACGGCAAGCCGGGGTATATCAATTTTCTGGATGCCTTCAACGGCTGGCAGCTGGTAAAGGAGTTAAAGAAAGCCACCGGTCTTCCGGCAGCCACTTCCTTTAAGCATGTATCCCCGGCAGGGGCAGCGGTGGGTCTTCCGCTCTCTGACATCGAAGCAAAGATTTATTGGGTGGATGACCTTGGCGAGCTGACACCCCTGGCAAGCGCTTATGCAAGAGCCAGAGGCGCAGACCGTATGTCTTCCTTCGGAGATTTTATTTCTCTGTCTGATGTTTGCGATGAATGCACAGCACGGATCATCAAGCGTGAGGTTTCCGACGGCGTTATCGCGCCCGGTTATACGGACGAAGCCCTTGCAATCCTGAAGGCAAAGAAAAACGGCAACTACAACGTGATCCAGATCGATGAAAATTATGTGCCTGCCGAGATCGAAAGAAAGCAGGTATTCGGTATCACCTTCGAGCAGGGCAGAAACGAGCTGAAGATCGATGATGAACTGATGGCAAATATCGTGACCGATAATAAAGAGATCCCGGAAAGCGCCAGGATCGATTTGGCTATCGCGCTGATCACCTTAAAGTACACCCAGTCCAATTCGGTCTGCTATGTTAAAGGCGGCCAGGCCATCGGTATCGGCGCCGGTCAGCAGTCCAGGATCCACTGCACACGTCTGGCTGGTTCCAAGGCTGATAACTGGTATCTGCGCCAGGCTCCCCAGGTACTGAACCTTCCTTTCAAGAGTGATATCAGAAGAGCAGACCGTGACAACACCATCGATCTGTACATCGGTGAGGAGTATATGGATGTACTTGCCGATGGTCAGTGGGAGAAGTTCTTTACCGAAAAGCCCGCAGTTTTCACAAGGGAAGAAAAACGTGCATGGCTGGATGGTTTGACGGATGTGGCTCTGGGTTCCGATGCCTTCTTCCCCTTTGGCGACAATATCGAAAGAGCCCGTAAGAGCGGCGTGAAATATATCGCACAGCCCGGCGGTTCCGTTCGTGATGACAACGTGATCGAGACCTGCAACAAGTATGGCATGGCAATGTGCTTTACGGGGATCAGACTGTTCCATCATTAAGTTCATAAGTATACGCACGACATTAGTACGATCAACAGCTGCAACCATTTCGCCCAAAACGGTGTATTATATACATAAGGGAGTAGTGTCGGTTGATCGTATTATTCTTTCGCGATCATGAATGAGCCATAGACAGAGGTAATAGTTATGCCGAAGAATCAACCGGGAGTACAGGGACAAGGTGAGAATCCGCAGCCGATTCCTCCGGCGCCGCCCATCGGGAATCGTGAGCCTTATAAGAGAAATCCGATCCTGACAGAGAAGGATTTAAAAGCCATTGGATTCAGCGAACAGGAGCTTGAGAATGCCAAAAACATGAGCGAGAAGGAAAAGGAAACGCTTTTCGTTCAGAAGGCAGAGACAAACAGGAACATGATGCTGGATGCACCCCGTCTTCCGCTGTGGATCAAAGCGACCGGAAATGTGGGTGCGATCAATCAGTTTTTCCAAGTTTACGGGGAGCAGCTGTCCACAAGGGAGAAGGCGTTTTTGCTCAGACACCGTAACCTGACGGAGAAGATCAATCAGAAAAACGAAGAGAAACAGAAACAGATCATGGAAGCGGATGCTCCGCAGCCATATCAGACAAAAGTCGAGGTGGCGGATAACGGTGAGACCGCATTTTTGCCGGAGATCCGTCAGGAGGTATTTCAGTCGTCTGCCAACGGATGCTGGTCTGTTTCCATGATGCTGCAGCTTCAGGCCAGGGGCGTGCAGTATACGCAGGAGGAAATCCGCGATTTCAGGCCAAACCATGCAAAAGGTGAGGATGCGAAGGTAGCGTACTCTTCCAGTGCCGATGATCCGAAGAAAAAGAGTGCGGCAGCAAAGGCGGATCAGTCTTATCATTCCGATGTGGGCAACAATTTTATGGAGATGGGAGATGCGGTGATCAGCATGGCGCCGGATTCCATGATCCATGAGACGGAGTATCTCGGGTATGACAGTCAGACCAGGCAACTGGGGATTTCCAGGACGCAGTATTTGGAAAGTGTAACTGCAGATCTGCGAAAAACGATCCTGCATGCAATAAAAGAGGATCACTCCCCTGTCAGTTTTTTAAGCGGCGGCCATTATATTACCATCACCGGGATCGATAAGGATAACAAGGTCACCTGCAAAGACTCATACCCCAGCGGTAACAGAGAGCCGAATAAGGATTTCAAGGTGCCCTTGAAAGATCTGGTATCCAGGCTGATCAACACCGGGATTCAGGTGACCTGGATGAGCGAGATCAATCTGGCCAAGGATGGAAAGACAATTTACGGTATTCCCAGTAAGTATGTGGAGATGGATCCGGAAGGCAAGATCATCGGACAGCCGGGTGATGAACTGACCAATATTTCCAAGGGTGAAACGGTGCCGCAAAATGGCGTGGGGCAGCGGATCTACCGTTTGGGAGCCGATGAGGATAAGGCGGATGAAACGCTGCAAAACGGCGTGATCAAAAAGGAGAAGGTTTATCTGCCGAACAAAATAAATGTGGAGACTTTGACGAAAAAGGCAAATGCCAGGTCAGAGGAGGCGGAGAACCACTTAAAAGAGGTATCCCAAAGCTTTTACAATGTGGATACAGAGCACCGGCCCTCCAGGGAAAGCTATCATGACAAGTATGTGCAGAGAATCCATGAGCAGAATGCAAAAGAGCAGGCTCTGCAAAAAGCCGCTGAGGAGCGCATGCTGGCGAATATTGCCAATGCAAAAACAGTGGCCGCCACGGCGCCGCAGAAAGCAGCAACCGCGAGAGAAAAGAAATTTGATGATTATATTTCAAAAATGCTGAGTAATGGATCCAAACAGTCAGGAAGATTTTTAAAGATCCAGTGCCTTGCCACTGCAATTGCGGCGGATCAGTCCAAGGAGGCGGGTAAGAAATTTCCTGACGGTGGGTTTGGAAAAGCAGCTGAGAAATGTATCAATCAGCTTGGTTTGATGAAACTGACCGATGCACAGATAAATGCAGCCATGGAAAACGGCATTGCCTTAAAAGCAGCCCGGCATAGCATCATGAAAGATCAGTATATAGTTCCAAAGGAACGCTGCAATAACTTTATCAACGATATGAAGATGCTGTCCGGGGTCATCAAGTCCAAGGAAAAGCGATCTCCCGAATACCAGCGGTTCTTTGATGCAGTAAGAGATGCCGGCAAAATCAATCCCAATGCGGAAAATGTGGAGGAACTGGTAAGGGATGCCAACCAGAAGCTCATGAAGAGCATCGCGGATTACACGAAGGGTAAGGAAGCAGTGCGGTTCCAGACGGGTGGCCAGCAGCGGTTTAACAATGCGATGGATGCGCTGTCACTGGTTTATATGTATACGCCGGGTATGACCTCCAGGATCCAGGGTATGATCAATGATGTGAACAAAGCACGAAAAGTGGATAAGATGAAGGATCCCAATTTTGTGGAAGTGACGAAGTACGGTCTCGAGAGGGCCACGTCTGATTACAATAAACGAACAAAAGATATGAATAAGAATGCGGCAACAAACAAAACGCAGCAAAAACAGGCTGCGGCCGGAAAAAGCTAGCAAAGAAATAACAACTAAGTTGACATAATTTATTGTCAGGAAAATGAAATTGTGCTATAATGCACTTGTGGTTTGCGTAATTGCGCGGACAAACAAGTGCATTTTTTCATTTTCGCAAATCAATTTCTCCATACCTGGAGGGTATGATGGCTGAAAAATTTATAATGGAAAATGCGGAGGATACACTTGCCGTCAGGACAAACAGAAGGCTTAGGCTGTATAGGATCACAGCCATAGGCCTTGTTGTGCTGCTCTGCGGTTTTGCTGCGTGGTTCTATCTGACTGCTTCTGTTGCCTCCAAAAAGGCGTTACGGGAAGCAAAGGATGTGCGTATGGCCATGAAAATGCTGGCCATCGAATCCTATTCAGACGGAAAGAGCATCTATGATCCGAAGAGTGTTGACGGTCTGGCAAAAGGCGGCGCTGAAAGGCTTAAGCAGCTTTCTGAGGCGGACGGACAGGTGATCCTGACCGGATGGGATGCCAAGGAGAGCGATGCGATCTCTTTCCGGTATATCAAGGGAAATTATGTGGTGCTTTTCCAGAAAAACGGAGATGACGGAGAAGCCTCCTGGGAAGTTTATCTGCAGCTTCGGGTAACGGATTTCGGGGATTAAAGAATGGAATTGTTTCTGACGATCATAACGGTAGTGCTTCTTTTGCTGATCGGAGCAGAGATATTCTCTGTTCTGCTTGCCCTCGCAAGACGGATGGCAGATGACATCATCGAAAGGCAGAAATTGGAGGAGGCAGAGGAAAAAGAGGCGGAGGCGGTTGATAAGATAGAAACCGGTAATCCGTCAGATGACGATAAGAAAGAAACCGAAAACACAGATGAAAATATCAGTAGTACAGAAAAAGCCGTTGCAGATGACAGCGTGAACGTTATCGAGGCGGCGTTGGACCTGGCAGCCGACAAGATCGTTGCTGAAGCTCTTGTCGATAACAATTCAGAAAATGGCAAGACTGAAGATCAGGATGAAACGGTAAAAGAAGCCGAATCAGATAGTGACACGGCTGAAGATCAGAGTGAAGCAAAATCAGATACGGATGAGGTCAGAATGCCCCTTCCAAAGAATGACTTTGTCTGTGAATCCTGCGGTGAAGAGATCAGGGGTTATGATCTGATCCCCTTCTTCAGTTTTATTGCCCTCGGAGGCAGATGCAGGTTTTGCGGGGATAAGATTCCGAAACGTGAGTTTTTCGCTGAATTTTTGGGCGGCATTGCATTTTTGCTTATATTTTTCCGGTTTGGCGTAGCAGCTGACCTGACCACATCATTCCGGCTGCATGGCGTATTGGATATCACGGCGACGATGACGCCTTTGCGGGCGCTGACGATTTTGGTGATCACGGTTGTGACCTGTCTTTTGTTCTGGATCGCAGCTATCGATGCCTTCAGCATGGAGATTCCGAATGTGCTGAATTTCCTGGTCTTTTTAGCAGGAGTTTCATCGATCTGGCTGCTGCCGCAGATTTCGCTGAAGGAGCACCTGATCGGCATGATCTGTGTATCCCTGCCGCTGCTGGTCATTACATTGATCATCCCCGGCGCTTTTGGCGGAGGTGATATCAAGCTGATGTTCGGGGCAGGGCTTTTGTTGGGCTGGAAACTGGCGTTGGTGGCGCTGTTTTTCGGTATCATTTCCGGCGGGATCTATGCCGTCTGTTTATTGGCAAAAAAGAAAGCGGGACGCAAAGATCATTTTGCATTCGGACCGTTTTTATGTTTTGGGATTACATTGTCCATGATCTGCGGTTCGCAGATTTTGAATATGTATCTTGAGGTTGGCAGGAGGTTGTATGGCAAGTTTTAAGTACAGGGCGCAGACTGCAGACGGAAAAGTTGTCAGCGGCACCATGAGTGCCGTGGATGAACAGGATCTGCACAATCGTCTGAAACTGAAGGATATGATGCTCCTTGATGCAAAGGGCGAGGCGGATAAAAAGTATTACAAGCCTTTTTCCGCAAAAATCCTGGCTGAGTATGCACGCCAGATCGGAACGCTCCTTCGCTCAGGTATCACGCTGGTACGTGCGTTGCAGATGCTTTCCGAGGATGAGGCCGCAACGCCTTATGAGCGGGCAGTGTATGGCACGGTCACGGCCAATGTCATGCAGGGTATTCCTTTTTCCGATGCCATGGAAAAACTGGGCGGTGTTTTTCCGCCCCTGATGATCAATATGTTCCGCGCATCGGAAAGTTCGGGAAATATGGATGGCACAGCGCTGAAGATCGCTGAGCAGTATTCCAAGGAGGACAGGCTGAATGCCAAGATCAAGTCCTCCACCATGTATCCGAAGATCCTGTGCTTTATCATCGTGCTGGTTGTGGCGATCATTTTCGGCTATGTTATGCCGCAGTTTGAAGAACTGTTTGAATCCATGCCGGTGCTGCCACTCGCAACCAGGATCATGATGGGACTCTCAGGTTTTGTGAAAAACCATTTTATTGCGATCATTATATTCTGTTTTTGCTGCTGGCTGGCCTTCTATTTTTTGAAGAAGATCCCGAAGGTGCGGTATTTTATTGACAAGACCATGATCCACCTGCCGAAGATCGGACGACTGATGAAGATCGTATATACGGCCAGGTTTGCAAGGACGCTTTCCAGTCTTTATACATCAGGTATTCCCATCATCAGTTGTCTGTCTATTGCCAGAAACACCATCGGCAACAAGTATATAGAAGAACAGTTTACGCAGGTGATCGCGGATACACAGGCCGGTGAAACGCTTTCTTATTCACTTGGCAAAGTGGACGGTTTTATCAGCAAGATGATCTCTTCCGTGAAGGTTGGAGAGGAAGCCGGTTCTTTGGATACGATGCTCGAATCCGTGGCGGATGATATGGAGTTTGAGTCAGAGCGGGCCATCGGCCAGATGGTCGCAATGTTAGAGCCCATGATGATCGCCTTGATGGCATGTATTGTCGGGTTTATCATGATATCGGTTATCGTACCGATCTATCAGTCTTACTCATTTGTTGGAGCCAACAGTTAAGTTTGGAGGGAGCATGGCAACAGTAGTTTATTTGTCAAACACACAGATCGAGGTTTTGATAGGCAGCGGAACCGCTAAGGGCGTGTCTGTCAAAAAGGCGTATTCCATGGAGGTACCGGAAGGCAGCGTTTTGAATGGCGTTATCACAGACGGACCTTCCCTGATCGATGCGTTAAAGCAATTTTGGAGTATCAACCATCTGCCGGCAAAGGGCGTTGATCTGGTTGTCAATTCGCCCCAGATCATGGTGCGCGTCCCTGATGTACCACTGCAGCCGGAAGGGAAAACTCTAAATTACCTGCGCCGAGAATACTTAGAGCGCGAAGAAGAGCAGGTACTTGGTTTTTACAGAGTTTCCACAGATAAAAAAGCGAAACTTTCAAAAGTCTGCACCGAGATCGCCGATATCGAATTTCTGAACAGTTATCAGCAGGTATTTGCAGAGGCAGGCATCACCCTGTCCGGTATCTTCAGCGGTGTGGGCTCTGCCATTAACCTGTTTAAGAATACCGGTTTTGGCAAAAATGAAAACTGTGTTGTATTGATCCGTGACGGCATGACGGTGACCGCCATCTTCTTTGTCAAAGGCGAGTATTATTATTCAACGACTACCCGTATCTTTTCCAATCCGGGAACCGTTGAATATGCAGGCGAGATCGCCAAGGTCATTAATCAGATCGATCAGTTTTCACGTTCCCAGAAAATTGAAGATCCCATCTCAACGATCCATTTGGCAGGAATGGAAACCTCGGACGAGGCGCTGTGCAAACATTCCATTTCAGATACGCTTCAGAATCCCGTTTCGGTAGTGGAGCTTTCCATGCTGAAGGGAGTCAGTGTTGCGGCTACGGGAAGGGCGATCGATACGCTGATCTATCCGGTTGCCGGACTGATGCCGCGTCCTGAGCACATCGATATCTTAAAATCCATCAAAAAAGAGAAAAGCGAAGAGGAACAGAAGAGGGAAGTTCTCCTGAAACGTTATGTTCCGTATTTGATAACGGCATTGATCATGGTCTGCATTACGGTTTATATGTTCAGCCTGAGCAGATCCAAAACTAAATATCTGAACAGTCTGATCGATTATAATACAAACCCGGACAATAAATTCGGCGCCATTGAATACGATGTGGCAGCGGAGAGGGTAGCGATCCTGTCCCAGCACTACGGCGGTTTGAGGGCACTTGAGAAAAATCTGAATTCCTATCCGGTGGCAGTT
>JAFZNL010000140.1 GCA_017550925.1 Lachnospiraceae bacterium
AGCGAAAAATCTGAAAAGAAAGGAGGTGCGCCGGGTGAAAAAGTTTAATGGAGTAAAAGGCATTGTGATCTTGCTGATCCTTGTTGTCATGATCGTGGGATATTATTATTATCTGTCAAGCCGCGGCGCATCCCGGACGGAAGAAGATATTTCAGAAGTGGAGATCCTGACGCCGACCAAACAGGTCCTTCTGCGAGATCTGGAGACAAACTATCCGCCGACGCCAAGAGAGGTCGTGAAATATTTCAGCGAGATCAGCCAGTGTTTCTATAATGAAGATAACACGGAAGAAGAAATAGAAGCCCTCGGCAGGAAGGCCCGTGAGATTTACGATGACCAGTTGGTGGCAAATCAGACGGAAGCGGTTTATTTAGAAGCCCTGAAAATGGATATCCAAAGTTATAAAGACAATAACCGGATCATTGTTGGGTATTCTCCCTCATCCAGCGTGGACGTGGAGACCTTTTCGGAAGATGGCTATGACTGGGCAAGGCTGTATTGTGAATACTCCATCCGGCAGGGAGAACTACTCTATAATACGGATATGGTCTTTGTGCTGCGGAAAGATGAAAACGAGCATTACAAGATCTTCGGATGGCGTAAGATGGAAAAGCATGATGAGAGCGTGACAAATCCGTAGTCAAAGAGACGTTGAAAAAGCATTCAGAAATATTATTCGAAAGATTTTCAGATACATGAGTGAAGACAAGAAGACAGATATCTGCATATTGGGGATCGAGAGTTCCTGCGACGAAACCGCTGCGGCAGTGGTGAAAAACGGCAGGCAGGTGCTCTCCAACGTGATCTCTTCCCAGATCGATATCCATACCCTTTATGGGGGAGTGGTTCCGGAGATCGCATCCCGTAAGCACATGGAACGGATCAATCAGGTGATCCGGCAGGCGCTTTCCGAGGCGCAAATGTCTCTTTCCGAGATAGACGCCATCGCGGTGACCTACGGACCCGGTCTGGTAGGTGCCCTGCTGGTGGGCGTAGCCGAGGCAAAAGCCATGGCCTTTGCCCTGCAAAAGCCTCTGGTGGGCGTACATCATATCGAAGGGCATATCTGTGCGAATTATATTGCGCATCCGGATCTGGAGCCGCCTTTTGGCTGCCTGGTGGTATCCGGCGGTCATACGCATCTGGTGGCTGTGAAAGACTACGGCGCGTATGAGATCCTGGGCAGGACAGTGGATGACGCGGCAGGAGAAGCCTTTGATAAGGTGGCCAGGGCTATCGGGCTGGGATATCCCGGCGGACCCAAGATTGATAAGGCGGCAAAAGAAGGAAATGAAGATGCCATCGATCTGCCCCGAGCAAAGGTGGACGGAAGCGCCTATGATTTTTCCTTCAGCGGTCTGAAATCCGCGGTGCTCAATTACTTAAACGGCGCTCAGATGAAGGGAGAGCAAATCGTACAGGCCGATGTGGCGGCCTCTTTTCAGAAAGCAGTTGTGGATGTGCTGGTATCCCACAGCCGAAATGCCATTGATGAATTCGGATTTCGGGATTTTGCCCTGGCGGGCGGCGTGGCTTCGAACAGTGGCCTGAGGACAGCCATGGAAGAGATGTGCCGGGAAAAAGGCGTGCGCTTTTACGTACCGCCGGCAATCCTTTGTACGGATAATGCGGCTATGATAGCAGCCGCAGGCTACTATGACTATCTGGCAGGACGGCTCAGCGGCAGCGATCTGAACGCGCAGCCGGCGCTTCGCCTGGGAGACCGCTGATAAGGAAAAATGCAGTTGGGCTTAAAGGCTAAAAGATAGGAAATATTAAAAAAGATACGAAAGATACAGATCTATGCATAAAGAAGATACAGCAAAAAGCGCAGCCATTGTACTTGCCGCAGGGACCGGAAAGCGGATGCAATCCGATGTGGCAAAGCAGTTCCTGGAGGTGGACGGAAAGCCGGTCATTTACTACGCGCTGAAGGCTTTTGAGGACAGTAAGGTGACGGATGTGATCTTGGTCACCGGGGAAGATGACATCGACTATTGCAGCAAGCAGATCGTCCAAAAGTACGGTTTTTCAAAAGTCAGGGCCGTTGTGGCAGGCGGTGCAGAGCGGTACCATTCCGTTGCAAGAGGGCTGGAATCTCTTGCTGGCGTCACTGATCCGGCGGATGGAAAGGATTGGCAGGATCCGGAGTTTGTCATGATCCATGACGGCGCAAGATTGTTTGTGACACCGGCACTGATCAATGATCTTTTAGAAAAGACAAAGGTGCATCAGGCTTGTGTTACCGGAACACCGGTAAAAGATACCATCAAAGTAGTGGATGATCAGGGATTCAGCGTCAGTACGCCAAACCGCTCAAGCCTGTGGGCGGTACAGACGCCCCAGTCTTTTTCCTATCCGCTTATTCTGTCGGCTTACAGGCGGTTGATCGCACAGGAGGAAGAACTGCTGGCGAAGGGGATCGTGGTCACGGATGATGCTATGGTTGCGGAGCTGATGACGGATACTAAGGTACAGATCGTTAGGGGCAGCTATCTGAATACAAAACTGACGACGCCGGAAGATCTGCTTTTGGCAGAGCGGATGTTGGAGATCGTAAGCAGCACAGTGGACTGATCAGATTTGCGTTAAACGGATTACGTACCTTACAAAGATTGCAAAGAATGTTGCGAAAAAACGGGGCAAATAATACCAAAGCAAAAACAATGTTATGTATGAAACGGATCGACAGGATCAGAAAGGGGTAACAATTATGGACAGGGGAAAGATCAAAGAGCTCGTCAGCAAAATGACATTGGAGGAAAAGGCAAGTCTGTGCTCCGGTGCGGACTTTTGGCATACAAAAAAGGTGGAGCGGCTGGATATTCCGGATTCCATGGTATCCGACGGACCGCACGGGATCAGAAAGCAGGATATGGAAGGTGACCACCTGGGTGTGAACGACAGTATCATTGCAGTGTGCTTCCCGGCAGGCTGTGCCACCGCGGCGTCTTTTGACACAGAGCTGATCGAAAAGATGGGCGAGGCTCTCGGTGAAAGCGCACAGGCGGAGGACCTGTCCGTTGTTTTGGGACCGGCTGTGAATATCAAAAGATCCCCGCTTTGCGGCAGGAATTTTGAGTATTATTCCGAAGATCCTTATCTGGCAGGCAAGGTGGCAGCGGCCTATATCAAAGGCGTGCAGAGCTGGAACGTGGGCACCTCCATTAAGCATTATCTGGGAAACAATCAGGAAACCCGGCGTATGTCCGTGGATACCAGGATTGATGAGCGGACCCTCAGGGAGATTTATCTGCCGGCCTTTGAAGAGGCAGTCAAAGAGGCAAAGCCCTGGACGGTAATGGCATCCTATAATAAAGTGAACGGATGTTATACCACGGAAAGCAGGAAGTTTTTGACGGATATCCTCAGGGATGAATGGGGATTCGACGGTTATGTGATGAGCGACTGGGGTGCAGTCAGCGACAGGGTTGCCGGGATCAAAGCCGGCATGGACCTGGAGATGCCCTCATCCCACGGCATCAATGATGCTGAGATTGTAAAAGCTGTACAAAGCGGCGACCTGGACGAAGCCTTGGTGGATGAGGCGGTAGTGAATATCCTGAACATCGTTTACCGCTATCTGGAAAACAGAAAGCCCGAGGCAAAGTTTGATAAACAGGCACAGCATGATATATCAGCAGAGGTGGCAAAGCAGTGTATCGTGCTTTTGAAAAATGAAAAGGTGCTGCCTTTGGATTTTGAAAGTGGGGAGAAGATCGCATTTATCGGCAAGTTCGCTGAAAAGCCCAGATTCCAGGGCGGCGGCAGCAGTCATATCAACTGCTTCAAGACAACCAGTGCGCTGGAGGCAGCTAAGGATATGGGTCTGGATGCCAATATCATCTATGCAAAGGGCTATGAGGATGATAAAGATGAAACAGACGAAGCGCTTTTGAGCGAGGCGGTAGCTGCAGCTAAGAGCGCAGGCTCGGCAGTGATCTTTGCAGGACTTCCGGACACGTTTGAATCCGAAGGATTTGACAGAAGCCATATGAGGATGCCTTCCTGTCAGAACCGGCTGATCGAAGAAGTGACCGCAGTTTGTGACAAGGTCATTGTCGTACTCCATAACGGATCCCCGGTGGAAATGCCCTGGATCGACAAGGTGCAGGGAGTTGTTGAGTCTTATCTGGGCGGCGAAAATGTGGGGACCGCGCAGATGGAAGTGCTTTCCGGACGCTTTAATCCCTGTGCGAAACTTCCTGAGACCTTCCCGCTGAAGCTTGCGGATAACCCTTCTTATTTGAATTTCCCGGGAGAGGGAGATCTGGTAGAGTACCGTGAGGGCATTTTTGTGGGATACCGTTATTACGATACCAAGGAGATGGAGGTGCTTTTCCCCTTCGGACACGGTCTTTCCTATACGGAATTTGCCTATGACAATATCAAAGTCAGCAGTGAGAAACTGACGGATCAGGATACCGTGACTGTGTCCGTGGATGTGACGAATACCGGCAAGGTGACAGGCAGCGAGATCGCCCAGCTTTATGTCCGGGACGTGGAAAGCGATGTGATCCGTCCCGAGAAGGAGCTGAAAGGCTTTGCAAAAGTCGCTTTGGAACCGGGTCAGACCAAAACTGTCAGCTTTACGCTGGATAAGCGGTCCTTTGCATATTATGAAACGAAGATCAATGACTGGTATGTGGAGAGCGGGGACTTTGAGATCCTCATCGGTTCCTCTTCCCGGGATATTCGCCAGCAGGCAAAACTGACCGTGACGGGCACATCAAAGCTTCCCTTCGTGGTAACCCAGGATACCGTTATGATGGATGTGCTTCGGGATGAACATGCAAGGCAGTTCTTAGATCCCATCAGGGAAGCAAACAAGCTGGATGATGTAAACAACACGGATGGCGAGGGACTCGGCGCGTCGCAAACGGAAATGATGGAAGCCATGATGAGGTTTTCGCCCATGAGAAATGTGTTCTCTTTCGGAAACGGCACCATGACACATGAGAGGCTGCGCGAGATCCTGGCGCAGATGAATGAGCAATAAATCAAAAAACATAGAAAAAAACAAAAAGGAGACAGGTTATGAAAACAAAGGTAAGATTGGCAGCAATGGCGATGATCCTGACGGGTTTGCTGGCCGGCATTTTTCACACAGATGTGATGGCGTCAGCTGTGACGCCGACAATCAGTTCTATTTCACAATCGGGCAACACGGATAAGTCGATTACCGTATGTTGGAATGTGGAGAATGCGGCGAGCATTCAGGTATATGTAAAGGATCTTTCCCTTCCGAAGGATCAACAGGTGTTCAATAGGGTAGCGACAGTCAGGGCGTTTTCTTATACGATCACCGGCCTGGCTCCCGGTAACAAATATGACATCCAGATCATTGCAATCAACGGCGAAAACAATAAGCTTACGGCAACGAAAACTCTGTACGGCGCAAGGACCTCACTTTCCAACATGGGCGCTTTGTATCAGAAAAAGTGGGATACAAATGAAGGCAAAGTCACCGTTGAATGGGAGCAGATGAAGGCTGCCGACGGCTATGAGTACATGTTTGAAAATGAGAAGGAAACCAAGGTGCTGGCGCAGGGCTCTATCGGAAATACGGAAAAGCCTTCTATGAAACTGAATGTGGCAGAGGGGAATATTTACAAATTCTCGGTTCGTGCTTTTATCCAGGACGGCAGTAAAAAGAACTATACCGCCTGGAGCTCCATTTGGTGCATCGCACAGGCACAGGTAAAATCCGTTGTGAAAAACAAAGGGAAACTGACCATTAAGTGGAAAAAAGTAAAAGGCGCAACGGGTTATGACGTGTATGTATCCACCGGTCCCCAGGTCGGCTACAAGAAGGTAAAGAGTGTCGGCAAAAAGACACGAAGCGTGACCATTAAGAAAGTGGGCAAGAAAAAGATCAGCAAGAAGAAAAAATGGTATGTATGCGTGATGACAAGGAAGGGCAATTCCGATTCGGGAGCAGCATTCTACTATGATTCCGCAACAGGTGGAAAGGCAGCGCACGAGTTTTTGCGCTGAGTATAGCGGCAGATCCTGACCGATCTGGCAGGGAAATCTGCGGATGATCCGAACAAGGATCAGAATAAGAGTGAAGGAATGTAAAATCGAATGAACAACGAGAACTATCAGGGACCGGATTCCGGCGGCGGACGCGGAAACGGTAACAACGGTAACAACAATAAAAATGGGAATGGCGGAATGGCTCTCCGGGAAGGCAGAGCTTTTTCCTGCTGCTTGTGGCGACGCTGATCACACTGATGGTCATGAGCATTTTAATGCGTTCCGTGGGCGGCAGTTCCAGCCAGGAGATCACATATGACGAGTTCCTTACCATGGTCAAAGAGGATAAAGTGGAAAGCGTCGTGATCACGGATTCCGAGATCGATATCGTGCCGAAATCGGAAAAGCAGGAAAAAGATGTCAGCGTAGATGGTGTATTGAAATACATGTACGGCTATAATCAGCGGCAGGGTGGAGTGACGTACTACACCGGCGTTGTGGATGATGATACCCTTCCGCAGTTTTTAAATGAGCATGGTGTCAGCTACAAAAAGAAGATCCCGGATAATTCGGGGTGGCTGTTATCCATCCTGCTGACTTATATCCTGCCCATCGTTTTGGTATGGGTGCTGCTTTCCTTTGCTATGAGGAAAATGGGTGGCATGGGCGGTTTCATGGGCGTAGGAAAATCCAACGCCAAGGTCTATGTGGAAAAGGAAACCGGCGTCACCTTCAAAGATGTGGCCGGAGAAGATGAGGCAAAGGAATCCCTGCAGGAAGTGGTGGACTTTTTGCATAACCCGGCTAAATATACCAAGATCGGTGCAAGACTGCCGAAGGGAGCTCTATTGGTGGGCCCTCCCGGTACCGGTAAGACCCTGCTTGCCAAGGCAGTGGCTGGAGAGGCCCATGTGCCTTTCTTTTCCCTTGCAGGTTCTGACTTTATTGAGCTATATGTAGGTGTGGGCGCATCTCGTGTCCGTGACCTGTTTGCAGAAGCAAATAAGCACGCTCCCTGCATCATCTTCATCGATGAGATCGACGCCATCGGACGAAGCCGTGATTCCAAGTTCGGCGGTGGCAATGAGGAAAGAGAACAAACCTTGAATCAATTGCTTTCCGAGATGGATGGTTTTGATTCTTCGAAAGGTATCCTGATCTTAGGTGCTACCAACAGGCCGGAGATCTTGGATAAAGCACTGCTGAGACCGGGCCGTTTTGACAGGCGTATCATCGTGGATAAGCCAGACCTGAAGGGCCGCGTTGAGATCCTGAAGGTGCATGCAAAAGACGTGCATATGGATGAAACCGTTGACTTAGAAGAGATTGCGCTTGCCACCAGTGGTGCAGTGGGTTCCGATCTTGCCAATATGATCAATGAGTCGGCCATCAATGCAGTTAAGGCAGGTCGTAAGGCTGTCAGCCAGAAAGACCTGTTTGATGCGGTGGAAGTGGTCTTGGTGGGCAAAGAAAAGAAAGACCGGATCATGAGCAAAGAAGAGCGCAGGATCGTATCCTACCACGAAGTAGGACACGCCCTGATTGCTGCTTTGCAGAAAAACTCCGAACCGGTGCAGAAGATCACTATCGTGCCTCGAACTATGGGCGCCCTTGGCTATGTGATGCAGGTGCCGGAGGAAGAAAAATACCTAAACTCCAAGGCAGAGCTTCATGATATGA
>JAFZNL010000016.1 GCA_017550925.1 Lachnospiraceae bacterium
ACTCAGCCGATTGACCGCAGGAAATCCCTATACTTTAGCCGAACTATTAGGCGAAGCTTGACTTCGCCTAATTCGAATGCAAAAGCCACGGCATCCGCCGTGGCTTTACCTTTTTATTTCAAATCAGCTGTGAATAGTAACAAAATATTTCAAATCTACGAATCCTGCTTGCGGATCTCCTGCCTGGCAAGATCGAAACTATAGTAATTGTCTGTTAAATATGTACTCTCATACTGCTCCTTTGATACCTTTTGCGGTGTGACATGAATCGTGTATTTTACCCCAAGATAGGTAAACGAACAGTCATACGCCTGAATCGTTGATTCATAGACTCTGCCCGGCAAACTGATCTTCCCTTCGCTGGTCTCCGGTGCCAGTGTTTTCATATCCATCAGCTCAGACAAGGCCGCGGAATATGCAGTATCGCCTTTTCTTTCGTTATTTGTCCATCCGAGGGAGCCGTTGCTTCCGCCACACCAGCCATATGCAGCATAGACCGCTCCCGTACAGATACACATGGTATTCTCATCATTACAATAGTACTCAGGAGATATGGATACCTGTACTTCTTTGTCGGTTGTTACGATCACCGCAAAAGAATATGCCGCCGATCCTTTTTTCAGATTGATTATAGTTGCTCCATTATGCTTTGGTGTCAGCCTGATCCCCCCGTCGCTTTGAACAGCCACATCCACACAGGTCGGATCACCCGAGTCGTACCATACGCCCTGCAATTTATACTTGCCGATCTGAAGATCCGTCTGTTCGAGTTCACGGAACACTACCTTGTCATCACCGTAATAATCCGATGCACGATACAGATAAATCGTCTGCACTTCATTTAACTGGAACGCATTTTTTTCCGCAAAGAATTTCATCTTTCCGTCAGTAAAACCATACTGGAACGGCACATCGATAGTCTGATAAGCCGCACTCTCCCCGGGACGTTTCAATTGCACCTGAATGGTCTTGCCGTCCGTCTGGCTGCCCGGGACCGTGCCATAAAAAGCGCTCCATGATGATGCACTTAAAGTCGCGCTGTTTGTCCCTTCTTCCGGTGTGATCGTAATAAAGGAACTGACAGGGCTTGGCACTTTCCACGTCACTTTCGTTCCGTCATCCGGAACGCCCCTCACTTCTAACATGATATCACTCTGGCCTGGCATGACAACCTTCGGCATACCTGCCACATAAGGCTGCGCCACCGCTTCTTCAACCTCAACAGCACAGCTTCTTTCAATATCGCCATGATAGCAGGTGACAACCGTCTTTCCTCCGGACACGGCAGTCACTTTTCCATTGCTGTCAACCGTAGCTATGCCGGAATCCGCACTTTCCCATCTCACCTCCGTCATACGCTTGTTCTGACAGTTAAACAGCTTCAATGTAGCGGTCTGTTTTTCTTTCATCTTTAATTTGCTTGCATTCAATGCATATTTCGCATAATGATTCTGAATATATCTCATTGCGGCAAGACGGCCAGCAACATTGTTCCCTTCCTGCATCCATATCATCATAATATCTGTCAGATAATAGTTTCTGTATTCATCTGCCGTTTTCACACTCATATTCGGCGTCACCCCGGCCAGGGTATCCAGGTCAATTTTTTCTGCCTGCAGGAGTTTTTCAATATTGCTGCGGATCTTAAACAGATATTGCACCCGGTCATAGGGCGTGTTTTTACATGCATTCTCCGGTATATGCCCAAACAATCCTGCCTCTTCAAAGTAGGCAATGTTTTTTTCGATCCGTTCCTCTTCCTTTGCTATCTTCTCCTCGTTTTCCTTTCTGGCATCAAATTGCTTTTTCAGCTCAGCCATCCATTTTTCCCTGAGAGCATCTCTTTCATTCTGATATGCGGAATAATGCAAAAACTCATATTCCGTATCTAATAGTCCCCGTGCGATCAGCCCTTTGGCATACTGCCTGTATCTCTGATTGATATAGGCATTAAACGCCCCCATCTCACCGGTGGTCAGTCCTTCCCAGTCTCCCTCGTAGATCCCGCTGCGGGACTTATAATCGCGCCATGTTCCTTGCTTGACAGACTTTCCTGCATAGAGATTATACATTTCTTCCATATTGGTATCTGTCCATATCTGTGCGGAAGAGTCCACAATCTTGTCACAGAATTTGATATACTGTACGGAAGCCTCGCTATCGGCGAGGGCTTTCAGCACATGATTCATGGCATCTGTATACTGGCCTTCCTTAATACTTTTTGTCACATCAGGCAACGTCCCTACGGTGGTCGTCAGATATCCGAATCCCGGGATCTTATCCTCTGCATCATCGATCAGCGCATTCAGCGTCACCTCAGACAATGTCGACGTGATCGTAGCCGTATCCACCGGATCTTCTCTGGCCGCCCGAATGATCTTGTATATATTACCTCCGTTGCTCAGGGCAAAACTGACTGCCTTGATGGTTTTTTCTTTCCCGCTGCCCTTATAAAGAGGATCATCAGATGTGTCTTTGATCCCAAGTGCATCCACGATGGACTGCGAGAGATTCTTTACAGCTGCATCAATCATCTCAGACTCTTTGCCACTGTCATAGGCATATCGCTCGATTGCCTCCAGATGTGCCGCATAGCGAAATGCCTCTTTTTGATCCTTAAACTTTGCCGGAGCCTCATCGGAAAGATGATACACCGTATAAGTGATCACCTGATCAGCCAGATCATATTCATCCGGCGTCAGATAAATCTCTACCGACCGCTCTTCCTGATCCGCACCGGTATAATCCCACGAAAATACACCGCGGTAATCTGTCATATCATATTTCGTGACCTTATTCTCCAGTTTAAAGGAAATCAGGGCTCCTTGTTTCAGGCAAAGGTGTCCGTTCTCAAAATTCGCCTTCTGATCTTCCGTATTCAAAGGCTCCGTTTGGATACTCAGTCCTCCGGCCTTGTTACAGGTCAGAGTGAGGCTTCTGTCCTCCCCTAATGTACCTTCCGGAAACTCTATGCAAAATCCATTTCTCTCCGTATTCCCGATCACAGTATACTGTGCATTCTCAACCGGGATCGTCACATAATAGCCGTTCTCACTGTATATCCAATCATAGGAATAATAGCTTGGATCGATCTCCGTCTCTACTTCCGGATCCGAAGAACTCCCTGATGTCTTACGCCTTTGCACTTTAACGGGATTATTGTCATTACCGGGATTCCACCGGAGGATCGAAGCCACCTCATTGGGCGCACCCTTTTTCCGGTCATAAACGAAACCTCCATCCTCAAGAAGTGAATCATACGCCTCCGCCTCTTCCTGAAGTACCTCGTTCATGTACTGCGTATCCGGCTTCTCCATAGCCTCACCTGTGTATTCATCAGGCGTTGCAATTTCCGTATTTAAATCGGAGCCTCCACCACCGGGCTGATCCTGTCCGCTTCCACCGGCATTTCCTCCGGAGGAACTCTGTCCGCCGGACGATCCGGAAGATCCTCCGCTTTGCTGATTCTGTCCGGAACCGGACTGCGTTTGACCGTTATCCGTATTCTTGTCGGAATCCTGTTTTGACCGGTCACTCCCGCCGTCATTCTTTTTTTTCACAACCGTCACGGTACACTTGTATTTTTTTCCTTTATATTTTGCCGTAATAACAGTCTTCCCGGCTTTTTTGGCCACGACCTTTCCCGTCTTTTTGCCGACAGTGGCAACCTTTTTCTTACTCGAAGTCCAGGTTACTTTGTTCTTCTTCGCATTCTGCAGCTTCAACTTTTTTGTTTTTCCTACCGTCAGCGTTACTTTTTTTGCGCTGAGTTTGATCCCGCCTTTTTTCGCCCAAACAGACATCTGTCCAGCCGGCATGGTCAGCGCGACAATCAAAACGACGGTTAGTATAACGGAGAGCATTTTTTTCAGTTTCTTATTCATTTACTACCTCCCGGGAATCCGTTTCCCTAACATCAAACTCCGTGCTGCTAAACGGTATATATTCTCAATACTACATTGATTTGTCCGTAAAAGCATCAAAACTGTGAGCTGACAGCAGCCAGCATGCCTTAATACGGTATGGCAAACGCCAGATAATCATGCATTGCGGCAATCATCTCGCCGTCTTCATACAGCGGCTTGCAGTTTTCATACATTTTTCTGCTTGTAAAAACGACCCTTTCTTCACCGGACATATAACTATCCGTATAAATGGCCAAAACACCCCCGTCACAACATTTAAAATCTCCGTAAGCCTCTGCCACAAACACATCCTGCTGGGCCCAATGATTATTCGATCCGTCATAATCCACATATGCTTTACACCCGCAATAGCTCTCGCCCGGATCCGGCACTATGATCACTTTCTCTGGGACAGCGGGCTTGTCAAGGCTGATCTGTTGCATCAGCGCAATTGCTTTTTCATCTCCTGCCACTGCGCGCACCAGAATCTGGAATTCATTATAGGTCTGCGCATTGACGATCTTAAAAGTCCCTGCGCCGTACCATACGCCGAGAAATATCAGGACAAGCGAAAAAAGGACTGCCAGTATGATCCGCAGGTGGTTTTTCTGCATTGCGAGTATTTTCTTCAAAACCCCCGCGGCTGTAACGCCTGCCCCCGCCAAAAGGGGAATAAGGCAGGGATAAATATACCAAAGCAGTTTATTGGAAACTGCAGAAAAAGCGACAAAAGGCAGAACAGCCCACAGGATAAATCCCAGGATCTCCTGTCCGCCAAATCGAAGAGAAGCATTCTTATGATCGTTTTTTTGCCTTATCTCTGCATGATCCCTTCGGCCCACCAGGTATTCCCTCAATCGAAGGATCAGTCCTGCCACTGCCAGCAGCAGCGCCCACAAATAAATCTGCAGTTTACCGGACATCAGTCCGAAGTAATAGGACGCATAATACCAGAAAGGGGAAGGATTGCTGTGCAGCTCGCCGCCGGTACGTCCCCGGACATCCGTTTCCCACATTTTAATAAAGAACGCCGTCCCGTCAATCCGGTATCGCAGCAGTCCCCAGATTAGCACCGGCAGGATGATGCAAAGGATGAACATGCACCACTCTTTGAATTTTATGGAGAAAAGCTGTTTTGTACACAGCAAAAACAGGCCGCCGATGGCAGCGATCATCATAGCATGAAAACTCTTTGTCAGAAAAGCAAGGGAAAAGGCAAGGCCGCAAAGATACAGAAAGCGGTGGTCATCCCGGATCCGCATCATGGCAAGCATTGCGATGGTAAACAACAGCACATAGAGACTGTCCGCATCACCGGCACGGATCATATGTGCAAGGAACGGCGTCATATTGACAGAAAGGAAAGCAAGTCCTAAGAGAGATTCCAAATCCCCGAACCTTCGCAGAAAAAGTGCGGTCAGCACGCATACGATCAGATAACAGATCACGGAATAAAAACGCAATCCGATCACAGGATCGGAAAAGATCTTCAGCCCGATCATGATACACCACATGGAAAGGGGCGGTTTTAAATTATAGTAATCCGCTTGGCGAAGATAGGTACTCTGCACCATGCTCCCGCCGTTTAACATCTCCCAGGCGTTGACGCCGTGCCTGGCTTCATCCCAGGGATCTACGTACTTCACACCCAGTTTGTAAAAACCCATAAAGGCGATCCAGCTCATCAGCAGGGCAAAGAAGATCCAATATAATGTTCGGTTTTTATCCATTTTTCCGTTTTCCATGGGCCTTACTTTTCTATTACAATCCGTTTTATTCTTATACTTCCTTCGTGATCCGGCAACCGGATCCGTGTTTTGCCGCTCACAACTCCGGTCATCGGAAATAAGCCCGCACTGCTGCATAGATCGCAGGGTATGCCTGCGTTTTCATAAAGAAAATAAACAGTTTTTCCGCTGCGGTAAGACGCGGCATATCATAGTGCCATAGCGCCCAGGAGACGCTGCGGGATGTCAGGACTTTTTTCATTTCCTGTTTCAGATGCCGGTAGGGTTTGTCTTTTTGCTTATAAATTATGGCTTTCACATGCAGCACTGTCAGGCATAAAAAGTCATTCCAGATCTGCTGCTCCAAAAAAGCCGCTTCTTTTTCCCGTGCGATCCTGCAAAGGTTCTTTCGCATGATACGGATCTTTTGCATATAATCCGGATCGTGGTGCATGGTCATGGATGCGTTCTGCATGATGTAGTGATAGGGGAAATAGTCCCGGATGATCTCTACTCTTTCGGCATCCAGAAACATGCAGAGGGAAAACTGAAAATCCTCTCCGATGCTGACTTCATCGTTGCAAAGGGGCAGGTTTTTCTGCACCAGTTCCCGCCTTGTCAGTTTGGTCACGCGGTTCGGCATCAGGGGGCGTCCGAAAAAACTGCCGTCATTGATCAGTTTATCCAGGATCTGTTTTTTCAGTTCCTCCCCTGCAAAGGAGTCCCCGTCAAACTCCATCTGCTCCGTCCAGTCCTCACGACTGCCGTCCTCATAGGTATGGACTAGTCCGCAGCAGACGATATCGGCGTCTGTTTCTTTTGCACGGGTATAGAGGCGTTCGAACATATCCGCATCCACGGTATCGTCCGCATCCACATAGCCGATGTAATCACCTTTTGCTGCCAGGCTCCCGGCCTTCCAGGCACCAGTCAGGCCTTTGTTTTTCTGATGGATGACCGTAACGCCGGGATAATACAGTGCAATATCATCGCACTTTTTGCCCGACGTATCCTTACTGCCGTCATCTACCAGGATGACCTCGATGTCCTTCAGGGTCTGTCCGGTGAGGGATGCGACGCAGCGCTCTATGTAGTTTTCCATGTTGTAAACCGGTACGACTACGGATACTGTCGGCATTATTACCCCTCATCAGTCGGCTTCCCCCAAAGAAGGAAGCCAGTGATTATATAAAGCTCACAACTTCGTTTACACTACTCCGGTTATCCCCCAGGGAAAGCCAGTGTTTTATAGTGCTCTCAATTTACAATATGCCAGATCACGCGCCGGCCTTCCCTGTGATGATCCAGGGTGCGGGCTGGTTTTCAAATACGTTGCGGCTGGTGAGTTTGGAAACTGCGATCTGCAGGATCGTGATATCCGAAATACCATAGCGCTCTAAGATGTTGCGGATGGAACCTGCTACGCCGAAATCCAGGGTATAGATGACAAATTCCATATTCGGATTGATCTTGGTCAGATATTCCAACTCATTCTCAAGGCTTGCGGAAGCTACCAGCATTGTGGCCTCAGGTACCGGAAGGTCGCCCATGGTGTCATCGCCCACATGGTCTACAATAGCCACATTGGTCAGACCGAAACGGTTTGCATTTTCTTCCATGGTCTCGCGGTCACGCTCTTTGTACTCTACCGCAATAACAGTACCTTCGCCTGCCATCACCGCCGCCTCTACTGCGATGGATTCGCCGGAGATCACGCAAAGGTTTTTGCTCTCATGGATCTTCATTTTGGAGATCAGCACGGAACGGATCTCGGATCCCACATATTTTACACTGCCCAGTGCAAAGTGCTTATTGTCCATGCCAAAGCGCATGGTATTGCGGGCATTGGGATTGAGGACGATCATGCCGGCAGATGCATTGATGCCGCGATCGATCATTTCAGAAACCTTGTTGCGCTTAATGGGACCCACCGGCTCGCTGCCTTCGTTGTAGACCACTTCACATTCGCCAAGGCCTACTTCCCACATTTTATAGAAAATATCCATGTTTCCGGCTTCGGTAAACACCAACACGCAGCGGTGTGCTTCCACCGCCGGGATCAGATTTTTATTCTTCCGCGTGATATCCAGGAGCTTTACATGCTCCAGGTCGATATCCGTGTTTGCGGAAAAATACTGGAGCCAGGAAATAATGCTCTGATTGTTAAAAAGTTCGCTCATACTGCACCTCCTAATACGTATATAGTTTTACCCCAAAATTATACCTCAAACATCAGATCGCCATAGGTCGGGATGGGCCAAAGCTCCTTATCCACGATCATCTCCAGCTCGTCCGCCGGAGCCCTGAGTGCGTCCATGGCAACCCGCACAGTATCTTTATAGAAAAATGCCTTCTCTTTTTCATCGCTGATCTTACTTGCCTTATCCACCATAGCCTGCAGATTATCAAGGGCCTGCTTCATGGCCGTCAGCTTGGAAGATGCATCCTCCAACAGTCCGCTGACAGTTGCGCTCTCGCAGCCTGCTGCCTTCATCTCATTCACGGTTTTGGCCAGGGTCTTCAGATAACGCACAACAGCAGGGATGATCTGCCTGCCCGCCATATCGATCATGGTCAACGCCTCGATGCGGATGGTCTTAGCGTAGGTTTCATAAATGATCTCTTCCCTGGAGGTCAGCTCCACTCTTGTAAAAATCCCGAACCGCTCAAAGAGTTCGATGGTCTTTTCATCAGAGAGGGTGCCTGCCGCCTCGATCATGGATTTGATATTGGGCAGTCCCCTGCGCTCTGCCTCTTTGACCCATTCCTCGGAATAACCGTTGCCGTTGAAAATGATCCGCTGGTGCTTGGTCAGGTATTCCTTGATCAGGTCATGGACAGCCAGTTCAAAATCCTCAGCCTGCTCCAGCCGGTCAGCCGCCTCGCAGAAAGCCTCTGCCACAATGGCATTTAAGGTGGTGTTGGGATCTGCGATGGAATCCGAGCTTCCCACCATACGGAATTCAAATTTATTTCCGGTAAAAGCGAAGGGCGATGTACGGTTCCGGTCCGTGGCATCCTTCTTGGTATCCGGCAGGGTGGAAACACCTGTCTCCAGCACGCCGCCTTCTTTTAAGGTAGTTGCTTCTCCCGTTTCGACTAACTGGCGCACCACATCTTCCAGCTGCTCGCCCAGGAAAACGGAAACAATGGCCGGGGGTGCTTCGTCCGCTCCCAGCCTGTGGTCATTGCCCACATCCGATGCAGACTGGCGAAGCAGATCCGCATGGGTATCCACGGCCTTTAAGATACACGCCAGGATCAGCAAAAACTGCACATTCTCATTGGGGGACGAACCCGGATCTAAGAGGTTCACGCCGGTATCCGTATTCAAAGACCAGTTATCATGTTTGCCGGAGCCATTCACACCGGCATAGGGTTTTTCATGTAACAGACAACGCAGATTGTGGTTGACCGCTACACGCTTCATGGTCTCCATCACGATCTGGTTGTGATCCACTGCGATATTAGCCGTCTCAAAGATGGGTGCCAGCTCATGCTGTGCCGGTGCCACCTCATTATGCTGGGTCTTTGCGGTTACGCCCAGTTTCCAGAGCTCTTCGTTCAGATCTTTCATGAAAGCGCCGACACGCTCCCGGATCACGCCGAAGTAATGGTCATCCATTTCCTGGCCCTTGGGTGCCGGTGCACCAAACAGTGTTCTTCCGGCATACATCAGGTCTGCTCTTTGCCGGTACAGATCGCCATCTACCAAAAAATATTCCTGCTCTGCGCCAACGGAAGGTGTCACCTTCGTTGCCTGGGTATTGCCCAGGAGATTGACCAGTCTGACAGCCTGTTTCGATACCGCTTCCATGGATCGCAGGAGCGGGGTCTTTTTATCCAGCGCTTCACCTGTGTAGGAACAGAATGCAGTGGGCACGCAGAGGATCACGCCGGTGGATGCTTCCTGCAAAAAGACCGGAGATGTGATATCCCACACCGTATATCCTCTCGCCTCAAAGGTTGCCCGCAGGCCGCCCGAAGGAAACGAAGATGCATCCGGCTCACCCTTGATCAGCTCTTTTCCGGAAAACTCCGTGATCACTTTTCCCATCTCATCCGGATGCGAAATAAATGCATCATGCTTTTCCGCCGTGATGCCGGTCAGGGGCTGGAACCAGTGAGTATAGTGGGTAGCACCGTTTTCGATGGCCCAATCCTTCATGGCCTTCGCCACGATGTTGGCCGCGATCTTGGACAGCTCGCCGCCGTTATCGATGACCGTCCGCACTTCCCTGTAAATATCCCTGGGCAGCCGTTCCTTCATCTTGCCCAGCGTAAATACATTTTTAGCAAAAATCTGTTCTACATGTGTGACTGTGTCCATTTCCAAATAACCTTTCCATATCTGATTCTTTTATGATCAACAACAGAAAATTTCATAGTAAGCGTCCGCTTACAGTTAGCAACTGCTTACTATATTGTCTGCTGTTTCTATCTTATTATGGCAGTTTGTTCCCTGCCGCCAGGTAAATCTCATACCACTGCCTGCGGGTCAGTTCAATATCCCCCGCCTTCGCCAGCTGCGACAGCCTCTCCGGCTTCGTCGTGCCTGCCACCACCTGCATTTTGGCAGGGTAGCGCAGGATCCATGCCAGCGCAATAGCGGAAGAAGAAACGCCCTGTTCATCTGCGATGCGGTCAAGCACCGCGTTCAGCTGTGCATATTTTTCATCTCCGATAAAGATACCTTCAAAGTATCCGTAGCGCAGCGGCGACCATGCCTGAATCGCCATTTCCTGTTGCCGGCAATATTCCAAAATGCCGCCGTCACGCATCACGCCACCATCGGTCTGCATATTCACCTGAAAGCCCGCATCGATCATGGGCGTAAAGGCACAGGATAGCTGTACCTGATTTGTCGCCAGTTTATACTTAGTTGCCTTCTGCAGGTCGCCGATCATCATCGGATTCATATTGCTGACACCGAAGGAGCGCACCTTTCCGGTCTTATGCAGGATGCGGAACGCATCTGCAATTTCGTCTGGCTCCATCAGCGCATCAGGTCTGTGCAAAAGCAGGCAGTCAAGGCTCTCGGTCTGCAGGCGCTTCAGGCTTGCATCCACTGCCTCAAGGATATGCTCTGCGGAAAAATCAAACCAGGTAAATCCTTCTTCCACCCGGATGCCACATTTGGACTGCAGGAAGAATTTCTCCCGCATGCCCGGATTTTTCTGAAATACCTTTCCGATCACTTCCTCGGATGCGCCACCGCCGTAGCAGTCAGCTGTATCAATGAAGTTGATCCCATCATCCAAAGCGCTTTGGAGCAGTTTTTCTGCATCTTCTACTGAAAGATCCCCAAGATTCATGGTACCGAGAATGATCTCGGAAACCCGATCGTCATCGTTACCGAAATTAATGTGCCTCATGCCAGTCCCCCTTTCGCATTACCCCTTGTTTTTGCTATACCCTATACAATATTTTAATTCTTACGTTCTTCCCCCATCCCTTCTCAGGATATCATATTCTTCCACTGCCTGGTCCAGCGTTACCCTCAGTTTTTGCCCTGCGTGGGGTGCGCTGTCCTGCTGCTCGCCTTCTTCGTTAACGATAGACAGGACTTTGGTCTCTATATTTCTGCCATCCGGTTTCATGATCAGGATCTCTTCGCCCACGCTGAATTTGTTTTTCTGGATCAGGGTGAAGGTCTTATCATCCGCTTCCTGTACAGTCCCCAGATATACTGCCTCCTGTTCATAGGTGCTGTTATCGTAGATTTGGGTGCTTGCATCGGGCTTGCCAAAATAGAAGCCTGTATTGAATTTGCGGTGGGTGCATCTGCCGATCTCCTCCATGCACCAGGGCAGAAGCGCCTCGTATTCCTCGCGGCTTCGTTTCGCCGCATCGATAGCCCGCCGATAAGTCCTTGCCACGGTTGCCACATAGAGGGCAGTTTTCATCCTGCCTTCGATCTTGAAACTGTCGACTCCCGCCTCCATCAGTTCCGGAATATGACCGATCATGCACAGGTCGCCGGAGTTGAATAAAAAGGTGCCTCTTTCATTTTCGTAGATCGGGAAATACTCGCCCTCCCTGGTCTCTTCCATAACTGCATATTTCCAGCGGCAGGGATGGGTGCAGGCACCTCTGTTGGCATCCCGTCCCGTCAGGTAATTGCTGAGCAGGCACCTGCCGGAATAGGAAATGCACATGGAACCGTGAATGAAGCATTCAATCTCCATATCAGCCGGAGTTTTCTCCCGGATCTGGCTGATCTCACGAAGGCTCAGTTCCCTGGCTGCCACTACCCGCTGGGCACCAAGTTCATGCCAGAAACGATAGGTCATGTAGTTGGTATTATTAGCCTGGGTGCTGATGTGGATGGGAATCTTCGGACAGATCTGCTTTGCCAGCATGACCATACCGGGATCCGCTATGATCAACGCATCCGGCCCAAGCTCCCCTAATTCGCGGAAGTAAGCAGCCGCTTCCTCCAGGTCCCCGTTGTGGGCAAGGATGTTGGCGGTGACATGGACTGCCACGCCCCTTTCATGCGCAAAAGCGATCCCTTCCGCCATTTCCTCCATAGAAAAGTTTTTCGCTTTTGCCCGCAGGCTGAAAGCCTGTCCGCCAATATAGACAGCATCCGCGCCATAAATGACCGCGGCTTTTAAAACCTCAAG
>JAFZNL010000017.1 GCA_017550925.1 Lachnospiraceae bacterium
ATTGTCATAGGCAGCGCCAACAGCAATGGTCTGATTCTTAAGACCTTCCAGGAACTCATTCTCAATTCCCTTCTTGATGCCATTCGCAGCGAGGATCAATGTGACTGCCGCCAAAAGGACCAACGGCGTGATCGACATGATCAACATACGGTACAACAGTTTGAAACGTCCTTTTTCATTCATCGCAGTTCCCTCTTTTCTTTTGTTGTCGTCGCAGCCCATAAAGCAGATAGAACGCCTTATAAAGCTACTATATCAAATCCGCATATACTGCGTTGCGGATCATGATCCGGTTACGAAAAAACCTACGAAACAAATCGCCCCTTTGTTGTTCCCAACAATACTATACAATTTTACTATTTTTTTTCAGATTTTTCAAGATTTATAGGTAAAATTGACCTCAAACCTTTTCCACGGAGATGGTCACGGTCTGATCGTTCACCTTCCACTCCTTGCTGAAGGTAAAGGATGCATCTTTGGTGATCTCGTCTGCCAGCAGTTTTTCGGTCATCAGGGCTTTGTTCTTCTCCACGATGCCAGCGATCTTGTCGTTACCGCTGATACCGATACGGATATGGTCCATGACCTCAAAACCGGAATCCTTACGCATGTTCTGAACCTTGCTGATGAACTCGGCTGCATAGCCCTCCTCAATGAGTTCTTCTGTCAGGTTGGTGTCAAGCACCACGGTCATGCCGTTATCGGATTTGGTGATATAGCCCTCTCTCTGGGTGATCTCGATCAGCAGGTCTTCCTTTGCGATGGAAACTGCGGTGCCATCTACCTCAAACTCTAAGTTATTGCCTGCGTTCAAAGTATCCATAGCAGCAACGCCGTCGATACCTGCTAAGTATTCCTTGATCTTGCCGATCTGCTTGCCGTACTTAGGACCTAAGGTCTTCAGCTGCGGCTTAAAGGAATAACCTGCGTAAGCGGAGGTATCTTCGCTGAAGGTTACTTTCTTCACATTCAGCTCGCCTGCGATGATGTCCGCAAAGAAATCGGAAAGTTCTTTCTTGGCATTGTAGTAAAGCTCTGCGATAGGCTGGCGGTTTTTGATCTTAGCCTCTTCTCTTGCCGCATGTCCGATGGTCACAAGCTTTCTGACCTCATCCATGGAAACCTCAAGCTCCTTATCGATCACGGAGGCATCTGCCTTCGGATAGTCGCAAAGATGTACGCTTTCCGGCGCGGAAGGATCCGTGCTGCAAACCAGGTTTCTGTAGATATCGTCTGCCATGAAAGGGATCATGGGTGCTGCCAGTTTTGCGACTGTTACCAGAGCGGTATGCAGCGTCATGTAAGCGTTGATCTTGTCCTGCTCCATGCCCTTTGCCCAGAAACGCTCACGGCAGGAACGCACATACCAGTTGGACAGCTCGTCCACAAAGTCATCCAGCGCTCTTGCTGCTTCAGGGATCCTGTAGTTATCCAGATTGTCGTCCACCTCACCGATCAGGGTGTTCAGGCGGGACAGGATCCACTTGTCCATAACGGGCAGTTTGTCATATTCCAGTTTATAATCTTTTGCATCAAAGCCGTCGATGTTTGCATAAAGTACGAAGAACGCGTAGGTGTTCCACAGGGTACCCATGAACTTACGCTGTCCCTCCAGCACTGCTTTGCCGTGGAAACGGTTGGGCAGCCAGGGTGCGGAATTGATGTAAAAATACCAGCGGATCGCGTCGGCTCCGTAGGTAGCCAGCGCTTCAAAAGGATCTACCGCGTTACCCTTGCTCTTACTCATCTTCTGTCCGTTCTCATCAAGCACCAGACCTAAGACGATAACGTTCTCATAAGGCGATTTGTTAAAGAGCAGGGTGGATTCTGCCATCAGGGAGTAAAACCACCCTCTGGTCTGATCCACTGCTTCGGAAATGAAGGCTGCAGGGAACTGCTGCTCAAACAGATCCTTATTCTCAAAGGGATAATGATGCTGTGCAAAAGGCATGGCTCCGGAATCGAACCAGCAGTCAATAACTTCCGGCACGCGCTTCATAGGCTTACCGCACTTCGGACAGGTGATGGTCACCTCATCGATATACGGTCTGTGCAGTTCGATCTTTTTCGCATCTTCTTTTCCGCTCTTTTCTGCCAGTTCCTCGCGGCTTCCGATGCAGTCCATCTCGCCGCAGCCTTCACACTGCCAGATATTCAGCGGAGTTCCCCAGTAACGGTTTCTGGAGATACCCCAGTCCTGGATGTTCTCCAGCCAGTTGCCGAAACGTCCCTCGCCGATGGAAGGCGGGATCCAGTTGACTGTCTTGTTGTTCTTAACCAGATCATCGCGGACAGCCGTCATCTTGATGAACCAGGACTCTCTTGCATAGTAGATCAGCGGTGTGTCGCATCTCCAGCAGAAAGGATAATCATGCTCGAATTTCGGAGCATCGAAGAGTTTTCCTTCCTTGTCCAGATCGATCAGAATGTTCTTGTCAGCATCTTTTACAAAAGTCCCCGCATAATCCGTTTCCTCGGTCATCTCACCCTTTTCGTTAACGAACTGTACCAGCGGCAGTTCATAGGTTCTGCCGACCCTGGCATCATCTTCACCGAAGGCCGGTGCGATATGTACGATACCGGTACCGTCTGTCAATGTAACGTATCCGTCACAGGTTACGAAATGGGCTTTCTTGTGCTGTCTTTCAGCCTCTTTTCCCGCGCATGCAAAGAGGGGCTCATATTCCTTGTACTCAAGGTCTTTTCCTGTATAGGTTTCCAGGATCTCATAAGCCTTTGCACCCTCTTCAGAATTGTTAGCATCTGCTAACTTTCCGAGCACGGTGTCCAGCAGCGCCTGAGCCATGATGTAAGTATAACCGTCTGCTGCTTTTACCTTTGCATATGTTTCCTCGGGATTCACGCAGAGTGCCACGTTGCTCGGCAGTGTCCAGGGCGTGGTGGTCCATGCCAGGAAGTATGCATCCTCATCTTTGATCTTGAAGCGGACCGTTGCGGAACGCTCTTTTACTGCCTTGTAGCCCTGTGCTACTTCATGAGAAGAAAGGGGCGTGCCGCAGCGGGGGCAGTAAGGCACGATCTTAAAGCCTTTATATAACAGTTTCTTTTTCCAGATCTCTTTTAATGCCCACCACTCGGACTCGATGAAGTCATCATGATAGGTTACGTAGGGATCATCCATATCTGCCCAGAAACCAACGGTCTTGGAGAAGTCCTCCCACATGCCCTTGTATTCCCAGACACTCTCTTTACACTTCTGGATAAACGGATCCAATCCGTACTGCTCGATCTGCTCTTTTCCGTCGATGCCCAGTTGCTGCTCAACGCCCAGTTCTACCGGCAGGCCGTGGGTATCCCAGCCGGCCTTACGGGGTACGAAATAACCCTTCATGGTGCGGTATCTCGGGATCATATCCTTGATGACACGGGTCAGCACATGGCCGATATGCGGCTTGCCGTTGGCTGTCGGCGGCCCGTCATAAAATGTATAGGTCGGGCAGCCTTCGCGGATCTTCATGCTCTTCTCAAAGATCTGATTGTCCGACCAGAACTTCTCGGTTGCCTTCTCCCTTTCTACAAAATTAAGATTAGTTTCCACCTTGCGGTACATGTTCTATATCCTCCTATATTTATCCCTCTCAACTTTTCTCAGTATGCAGCATTTCGAATCTCCATACTTGCCTTCCCCTTGGGAGGAAACGGACTGATGAGGGGTCTTATATTCCTTATTTCAGCATCTCTGCCAGTTCTTCCAGTTCCTTCCTCGTCTCCTCCGTCACGGTCGTTTTGATGGTCACAACCTTTTCCAGGATCTCGATATCCTTCATGCCTTCCAGCGCAGCCTTCATGGTCCGTGCTGCAGACGGTGCCCAGGAGCCATTCTCAATAAGCGCCACCTTGCGATTCTGGAACGCCTTATGTCCCAGCCTGTAAAGGAAGTCCTGCATGGGTGAAAAAACGCCCGCATCATAACTTGATGCTGCAAGCACCATCCGGTCATGCCGGAATGCATCCTCTACGGCTTCTGCCATATCGTCCCTGGAAAGGTCGGATACTGCCACCCGAACGCCTTTTTCTTCCAGCATCTTCGCCAGCTCCTGCGCTGCTCCTGCCGTATTTCCATGAATGGAAGCATAGGCAATGAATACGCCCTCGGTCTCCGGCTTGTAAGATGACCAGGTATCATACAGTCCTGTAAAGAATTCAAGATTCTCGGTGATGACAGGACCGTGCAGAGGACAGATGGTCTGAATCTCAAGTGCAGACGCTTTTTTCAGTAACGCCTGCACGGGCCCTCCATATTTTCCGCAAATATTAAAGTAATAACGCCTTGCTTCGCAGGCCCAGTCCTCCAAAAGATCCAATTCGGGATTCTCGGCCTTTGTGATCGCCGGCGTTTCGGACAGCGCACCGAACTTGCCAAAGCCGTCAGCAGAAAACAGCACCTTATCAGCACTGTCGTAGCTGCACATAACTTCCGGCCAGTGTACCATAGGTGCCAGCATAAAAGTCAGCGTATGCTTACCTAAAGTAAGGGGCTCCCCTTCCTTCTTCGGCTCTGCCTTTACAGTTTCCGGCAATGTCACAAACTGCGGCAGCATGGATACTGCTTTCGCGCTTGCCACGATCGTTACATTCGGAAACTTTTCCAAAAATAAGCCAAGGCTTCCGGAATGATCCGGCTCAAGGTGCGAGATCACCAGATAATCCGGCGTTTTTCCGGAGAGCTCTTTTTCCAGATTCTCCAGCCACTCAGCTGTCTTACGCTGGTCAGCCGTATCCATGACTGCGATCTTTTCATCCAGGATCAGATAGGAGTTATAAGACACTCCTTCCGGAACCACATACTGGCTCTCGAACAAATCCAGATCCGTATCATCCACGCCGATATATTTGATATCTTCAGAAATAAACATCTTCTATGGACACCTCTTTTCTTTTCCGCATAAAAACGCAACCTTTATCTTATCATAAAACATTTCACTTTGCAAATGGGCAAATGCCCGTATTTGCAACGCTCCGGCGGCATACTTCATCTATGTTTCAAATGCTGTCTGACCACAATATATTCACTCATAAAAGCTGTATCTGACAACCGGATCGGCCTTTGCCTTGTACAATGCGGTATCCGCTTTTTTAAAAATCTCGGAATAGTTCTTTTCACTGCCATGATAAAAAGCAATACCGATACTGATGCTGACCTTCTGATCCCGATCCGGCAGGGATATCGTCTCAGAAGCGCCCTTTACCATATCTTCAGCCACTCTGCGGGCCCTATCCTTATCATCCGTATCTTTGATGAACACGATAAATTCATCTCCGCCAAAACGCCCTGCAATCTCACCGTTTTGGAACATGTCGCCTAAAAATGTACCCATCTCATGGATCACCTGATCACCCACATCATGGCCATAAGTATCGTTGACGGATTTGAAGTGGTCCACGTCCATCAGGAACATAATTCCTTTTCCGGATGTCCCATTCTGCAAGTGCGCATTGATCTCCCTTGTCAGTGAAAACTTATTTTTCAGTCCGGTCAGCTCATCCGTATCCCTTTGAATATGGATCTTTCGCGTCAGGACAAATTCCTTGATCCGGATGGAGTTCGCAACGATATGCAAAAGGATGCCGACAACCGTAAATATGATCACATTGGTCAGGTCAAATACCCAGACCTCCCTGGGCTTGATCCCATACATCCAGATGGCAAAAACGACGGAGGCTGCGCAAAGCTCGATCGCCATGAAAAAAGGTTTGTCGATCATAAACATGGGCGTGATCAGCAAAAATACGATGAAAGTCGTGGCATTCCGATCCGGCTTATTCTGGGTGATCAGACAGCCGAATACAAACAGCACAGAGATCGACAGATAGATCAAAAGCTGTGCCACCAGGGAATCCTCTTCCAAAGTGAAAAAGAGAATGGTTGCTGCACCGCAGTAGATCAGAAGTAGCAGATAGATCCCCCGGTTCACCGACATCAAATCACTCATGAGTGAACTGATAAACAGGATACCGAAGATCGCCGTCATCAGGATATGAAGGATCCGCCATACTTTAAAGTTGGAAATATAGGCACCTTTTTTGACCTGGTCATATTCTTCTTTTTCAATCCCGCAATAGCAGAAATAATTCCTGAGTTTTCTTAATATATTCATAGATAAAACGCACCTACTCCTTTTCCGTTTTCAACCGCCTGCGCAGGCTCTGAAAAAAATCCTTTAACATTTTGCTGCACTCATCCTTACAAACATCATAGGTAACTTCCACCTGATGATTGAATTGCTCTACGCTAAAGAGGTTCAGTATCGAGCCGGCGCAGCCCGCCTTGGGATTCATGGCACCGATCACCACCTGGGGAATCCGCGCCTGCACAATGGCACCTGCGCACATCTGACAGGGCTCCAAAGTCACATAGAGCCGGCATCCCTCCAGCCGCCAGTCTCCAAGCACCTTCGAGGCCTTTCGGATCGCCGTGATCTCCGCATGGGACAGGGTGCTTTTATCGGTGTTGCGCCGGTTATAGCCCCGTCCGATGACCTTCCCTTCATAGACGATCACACAGCCGATGGGCGTCTCTCCTAACGCCATGGCTTTTTTTGCCTGGGTCAGGGCCTGCCGCATATAGCGGATATCTTCTTTTTTCTGTTGTTCCTCCGCCTTCTTTTTTTCCAGATCGGCCTTCGCCTGCTTTTCCTCTTTTGCCTGCCTGCGCCGGCGGATCTTTTCAAGGCGTTTTTCCGTCATTTCGTTCATCGTAAGTCTGCTTTCATCTGATTTTTGATCATACTGGATCTTTGATCATTTCAGATCCATTACCAATGTCATGCCGGCAGAATCCGCATATCCGTTTGAATACGCGTATTTATACTGTATCACATTATAGCGCTATTGAAAATACAAAGAACATGAAAAGAACGGATCGTCCCTTGTCATCCCAGCCTTACTGTAGTAAGATGAATCGGAACCTTAGAGGTTCCCGGAATCGATTAGATATGATTCTAAGCACAGTAAAGGAGCTGCCATGCTGATCTGCGGTCTGAATAAAACAACTTTACTTGATTATCCCGGAAAAGTAGCCGCCACTGTTTTTACAGGGGGCTGTAATTTCCGCTGTCCTTTTTGCCATAATAAGGATCTGCTCCTGCATCCGGCTGAATATGCGTCACACACGAACGAAGATGTGTTTGCGCATCTGAAAAAAAGAGCGGGTATTTTGCAGGGGGTCTGCGTAACCGGCGGAGAGCCCACCATGCAAAAAGACCTCCCTGACTTTCTCGCAAAATGCAAGGATCTCGGTTATGCGGTAAAGCTGGATACCAACGGGACCAATCCGGAAATGATGAAAATGTTATATATGGAAGGGCTCATCGATTACGTGGCCATGGATATTAAGTCAGGTCTATCGGATTATGCCAAGGTAGCCGGCCTTATCGATGACCACGCCCAGACCCTTCTTTCCAATATAAAAGAATCCGTACGCTTTCTTATGGAAGATACCAGAGAAAATACGGATCCTTCTGTATTCCGGTCAGATTTTGATTTTGAGTTCCGCACCACTGTCGTCAAAGAGCTTCACAATGCAGCGGCTTTTGAAGAAATCGCCGATTGGATTGCCGGAGCTCCCCACTATTTCCTGCAGTCCTACAAGGATTCGGACGGGGTACTGACACCGGGGCTTTCTGCCTGCTCCAAGGAAGAACTGGAGAGCTTCGCCGATATCGTCAGGGGACGTGTTCCGTCGGTGGAACTGCGAGGTGTTGACTAAAAAGGGGAAGCCTTTATCAAAATCACAAATCGCTGTCAACATCCGACGATTTCAAATCATCCCAACGACTCCAAATACTTAATATACTTCACCACCATCAACGCGATCTTCAGCGTCAGGGCATCATCAAAAATGCGAATGTCCAGTCCTGTCAGTTTCTGCAGCTTTTCCAGTCTGTACAGCAGTGTATTTCTGTGTACATAGAGCTGGCGGCTGGTCTCTGATACGTTCAGGTTGTTCTCTAAGAAAGTATGGATCGTGGACAGGGTTTCCTCGTCCATCTCTTTCGGGATATCCCCACCAAAGATCTCTTCGATAAAAAGCCGACACAGGTTCGGCGGAAGCTGGTAGATCAGCCTGCCGATGCCCAGGGTATGGTAAGAAACAACGGTTTTATTTTCATAAAAGATCTTGCCCACATCCAGGGCCATCTTCGCTTCTTTATAACTTTTGGAAACGTCTTTCAGTTCCTGCACGATCATGCCGGAAGCAACCCGGACATTGAGCATGGCTTCCGTATTCATCATGCTGACGATGCTCTCTGCGATCTCGTCGATCTGCTCATATCCATCGCCATCCTCTAACTGTTTGATCACGATCTGGATATTCTCATCCACTCCGGTCACATAGTCGCCGGCCTGTTCCATAAACATGCCTTTCAGATAATCCACCGCTGCCGCCTCTTTTCCCTGGGGGAATTCCAGCAAAAGTACCACTCTGGGTTTTACCGGTTCAATATGGAGTTTTTTCGCACGATTTAAGATATCCACCAACAGCATGTTATCCAGGATCAGGTTCTGGAAAAAGTTGTTCCGATCATACTTTTCCCGGTAAGCCACTGCTAACGATTGAATCTGGGATGCCGCAATCTTGCCGATCATATATTCATCGGCGCCATCTCCGCAGATCAGGATATATGCAGGCTGTCCGTCTTCATATACCTTCAGGTACTGGCTTCCGTTAACTGACTGGGAGTCCGCAGGAGAAGAGGCAAATTCTGAGATCAGGTTTTCTTCTGCCGAAGGCGCATCCTGGGTTTTCGCCACAAAGGCTCCTTCAATATCATAGATCTGCAGATCCACTTTGGATATTGCTTTCAGATCATCAATGCATTTCTGGATTACCTGGGTTGTGATCATTTGCGTATTCTCCTTTTCTTTTATCTCCTGGAAATACCCCCTCATCAGTCACCTTCGGTGACATGGGGAAATTCATTCGAAATGCTTCATAGAATATAAAGGGGAGAGATGCATTGCATCTCTCCCCGATTGTATCTCATATAGAAGATTTCGGCAAGTACTAGTTGGTGATCACCATCTCAGTATCTTTATCGAAGATGTGGATCTTCTCAACGTCGATCGCAAACTTCACAACATCGCCAGGACGAGCGGTTGTACGAGGATCAACTCTTGCAGTCATCTGATACTCATCAAGATCGAAGTACAGATAAACTTCAGCACCAAGAAGCTCGTATACCTTAACGGTAGCTTCGAATGTGCTCTGAGGAGAAGCCTCAACCATCATCTCGGAATCATATACATCCTCAGGACGGATACCGAAGGTAACGGTTCTTCCGTTGTAGTTGCCCTCGATGAGCTTTTTGGACTTAGCAGGAGGAAGCGGAATGAAGTGACCTGCAACCTTCAGAACTGCAGTATCATCAACAACTTCTACAACTGCATCCAGGAAGTTCATCTGCGGAGATCCCATGAAACCTGCTACGAAC